>NZ_JAUBUG010000031.1:0-75535 GCF_036705345.1 Microcoleus sp. B3-D2 | reverse complement strand
AAAATTATGTGTCGCTGAACTTGAATCATTCCTCAATTGCTATCGTGATTTTTCTTAACTTATTCAGCAAGCCCTAAGTAGCTCCACCTCAAAAAACGTAAGATAGATTAAAGCTAATATAGCAATACTAAATCAGTCGAATTTTTTTTACCTCACCCCAACTCTTCCCTTATCAAGGGGAGGGAGTAAGAAATTCACACATGATTTAGTATTGCTATAGCTCTCTAAATAATAAGTTTTGAAGTTCCCTTTTACTTTACCTATAAATTTTACTTTAAAAGCTGTTACCTTGTTCCTTTTAATCGTTCTTGAGCAATTTTTTTGATTTTTTAAAGTCGATGCCTGCCTCCTGAGCTTTTTCGTTAATCACAGGCTTTGCTTCCTTTAAGTTGGCTTTCATGCGATAGTGTACTTGCTTGTGTAATGTTTGATATTTGACTGATATTTGATAGTTCTCTTCTACCCATTGACCAATTTCTTTATAAGTCTTAAAATCACAGGACTCTTCACTTAATTTTTCTGAGAGTCCGGCTATTACCGCTGAGGGAATTACTCGGGGTCTACCAGTTGCTTGCCGTATTTTTAATAGTTCTGGCATACCGCCAGCAGTATATTGTGTTAACCATCTATGTACAGTAATTCTATGTACACCTAGACGTTCAGCTACATCTGTAAGGCTTTGACTAGCTCCAGTTTTTAACCAATAAAGTGCCTGAATTTTTTGTTTATTAGGTAGAGTTCGCTGCTGGGACAGAATTATTTTTAACTCGTCTGCTGTTAAATCAATTCTTTCTTGGTAGTTTACTTTCATAAAGTATTACTCAAACTTTGTTCTTCATTGTAGCATTTCTTGGGAAGAGATATTATTAACTAAATTTACCTTTTCAGTAACGTCCGCCTGCAGCTTAAAGACTAGCAACGTAATATCATCAAACACTTTCTGCTTACCGATATGTTGCCGCACATCTAGAATCACCGCATCCTTAACTCCTGCTGCAGACTTGTGCCAATTTTGACTAATTACTTGACACAATTGCTTAAGTCCATACTGCTTTTTGCGGATGTTATAGGCTTCTGGAATGCCATCAGTATAAAGCACCACGCCATCTCCAGGTTCTAGCTCAATCAGGATGTGACTGATGAAGTCTGCGATATCATCATCTAACGCGATCGGGAAGCCTAACTCCATCGTGTCGATGCGCTCAACATCTCCATTTTTTCGCACAACTAGCGTTTCTTCATGCTGACCGCTGATGCTAATGAGTCCCTGGGAGTAGCTCAAAATCGCCAGCGTCAGACTTTTCTCAGAATTCATGCGCTTTACGTTTTTGTAAAGGGTACGGTTTAGTACATCCAGGAATCGAACGGGGTCTAGTTCACGAATCTCTTGCAGGGTGCGAACTGAGGTTTGCGCCATCAGCATCAGAATGCCGCTTTCGAGGCCGTGTCCGGTGACATCACCGATCGCCAGTGTGACAACACCATCGATCTGTAGCACGTCGTAGTAGTCACCTCCTACTTCATCAGCGGGTTCCATGTATCCGGCGATATCTAGTCCGTCAATTTCCAGTTCCTCAGGGTTAGGCAAAATCATTTGCTGGATGTGACGCGCGACATTCAATTCTGCACCTAAGCGGAGGTTGTCTACTTTGAGTTTTTCGTTGAGGGCAATGATTTCCTGATTAGCATTAGCGAGTTCTGCTGTTCGTTCTTTAACTTTGTCTTCGAGGGTTTCAAAGGATTCTTGGATTTGCCTCGCCATGCTGTTGAAGGATCGTGCCAGCAGACCGATTTCGTCTTGCGATCGCATCTTCACACGGATGTCTAACTTACCTGCCGTAAACTGGGCAACCGCTTGGGTGAGGTAAATCAGAGGCTTTGTTAATAGTTGTGCGATCGCCAAAGCGATGATAGTTACAATTGTGGCGATGATTGCTAATAAAATAAGTGCATCACGTATTTGTTTTTCTACAGGTGCTAGGGCAACGGCAATGGGCTGTGCGAAAAGAACTGACCAAGGTTTATATTTCAGGCGGGCGATCGCTAAGAGACTCAACTCATTATTACCCGTAGCTGCCAATCGTGTGGTTAGATAAGGCTGCTTAGTGTCTAATGCTTGCTTGAGGTCGGGCAAATTGATTGCAAGTTCTTTTGTTATACTCTTAGGCAAACGCCCTTCGCGTTGCAGTTTCGCTACAACATTGGGTGACAAAGGAACAATTGATTTGAAAAGGAGTTCAGGTGTAGTGCTATGTGCCAGATGGATATAGTGCTCATCTAAAAGAACTGCTAAGGATTTTGCACCTGCGTGTTCAGTTTCCCGAGTCACCAACTGCTGCACAGATGTGGCATTGTATGTCACCCGCAATACACCCAATATATTTCCCTTCGCATCGCGAACAGGACTGCTAAAAATAAGCGTAACGAGGTTGGGAATTGTCGGCGATTGCCTAATACTAGAAACAAAAGATAGTTGAGTTTTGAGCGGTTCTTGGAAGTAATCTTGACCGGATTCATCTCGTCCAACATCCGGTGTATTTGTATCGAGTACATTCCGTCCCTTTAAGTTGAGCAAGGCATAGGAGATAATATTAAGCATATCTTTGCGACTGAGCCTGGTTAAGGTTTCAGTCGCTAACATCTCTTCGGGACTATCATCTCGCCGTTCTGGAGGTAGGCCCAGATAGGCAGCCAAACCTGGTAAAATCGCTTCTACGCGCACGGCATTGAGATTCGCATCGATAAACCCATCTATTCTGTTAGCGGTTTGGTTAGCCTGTGCATATAGGGCTTGTCGTGCGTTGTCGGTCAATGCCTTTTGAGTTGTCTGCTTGTTGATAAATGCTAACAACAGCAACGGAATTAGAGCAACGAGCAGAAAAGACACGATTAACTTTGTACGAATGCTGTTGAAAAAGGATCGCTTCATGGTTTCAGACTAGGAGGGGGGGTTAAGAAAGAAGAATTGAACAAAGTTTCTAGATTGGGAAGGCGCGTCACATTGCCAGCGCGAATAAAAAAGTCCGCATATTTCTTGGCGGTTTTGTAGATATAATTAGGACTGTCTGATTTAAAGAACTTTTGATTTTCTGCAAAGTCAGTGAGGTCTATTCCCTCGAAAGAGATTGTATTGCTGGGAATATTTAACGCTTTGCTAACGAGCGCGTTTCCTTCGGGAATATTTGCTTCCCAATATGACAAGGCTTGAAACCAGCCTCGCACAAAGGCGCGAATATCTTCGGGGCGATCGCGTATCGCCTCACCCCGAAACGCGATCAAATCCAAAATTAAGCCTGGGGTTTGTTTGCTTGTAAACAAAATTTTTGCCCCTAATTTTAATGCTTCAGAAAGATGCGGTTCCCAAGTGTGCCCTGCTTGGATAGCATTGTTTTGTAAGCGCTGGGGAACTTCTAAACCATCAACTTTAACCAGCCTAACATCATCGCTCGTCAGCTTAGAGATTTTCAACATCTCAGTAACGAAGACTTCGCTAAAGCCGCCTAGATTTGCACCCAGCTTTTTTCCTTTCAAGCTAGGGATTGTTTGAATGTCCGATTGCGCGACTACCACATCTGCACCTGTCGATTCATCCACAACCATCACAGCTTGGATATCAGGATTTGTGGCACTCAAGATCATAAAATCTCCCAACGTTAATCCGATCCCATCATACTTCCCTGCACTGAAATCTGCTTGTTGCAATTGTAAGTAGTCTACATAGCTCAGTTCCACGTCTATCCCTTGCGCTTTGAAGAATCCTTTCTCTTGAGCAATGATGCCAGGTCTATGGCCAACAAAAGAGATAAAACTTACTTTCAGGGGAGGACGTTTAACTTTTAGAGATTCCGTAGAATGACAAGCAAACAGCAGCCAGCAGGTAATAATAATAAAGATGCTGTTGAAAAAGGATCGCTTCATGGTTTCAGATTAGGAGGGGGGGCTAAGAAAGAAGAATTGAACAAGGTTTCTAAATTGGGAAGGCGCGTCACATTGCCAGCGCGAATAAAAAAGTCCGCATATTTTTTGGCGGTTTTGAAGATATAATTAGGACTGTCTGATTGAAAGAACTTTTGATTTTCGGCAAAGTCAGTAAGGTCTATTCCCTCGAAAGAGATTGTCTTGATGGGAATATTCAACGCTTTGCTCAGGATCTCGTTTCCTTCGGGAATATTTGCTTCCCAATATGACAAGCCTTGAAGCCAGCCTCGCACAAAGGCGCGAATATCTTCGGGGCGATCGCGTATCACCTCACCCCGAAACGCGACCAAATCTAAAATTAAGCCTGGGGTTTGCTTGCTTGTAAACAGGATATGCCCCCCTAATTTTAATGCTTCAGAAAGATACGGTTCCCAAGTGTGTCCTGCTTGGATAGCATTGTTTTGTAAGCGCTGGGGAACTTCTAAAGCCTCGACTTTAACCAGCCTAACCTCATCGCTCGTCAGCTTAGATGTTTTCAACATCTCAGTAACGAAAACTTCGCTAAAGCTGCCTAGATGTGTACCAAGCTTTTTTCCTTTCAAGTTAGGGATTGTTTTAATCTCTGATTGCGCGACTACCACATCCGCACCTGTCGATTCATCCACAACCATCACAGCTTGCATATCAGGAGTTGTGGTACTCAAGATTATAAAATCGCCCAAAGTCAATCCGATCCCATCATACTTCCCTGCACTGAAATCCGCGTCTTGCAATTGTGAGTAGTCTACATAGCTGAGTTCCACGTCTATCCCTTGCGCTTTGAAAAATCCTTTCTCTTGAGCAATGATGAGAGGTGTATAGCCAACAAAAGGTACACAAGATACTTTCAGGGGAGGGCGTTTTACTTTTAGGGATTCCGGGGAATGACAAGCAAACACCAGGCAGCCGATAATAATAAATATACAGATGTAATTGAGTAGTTTAGACATACTATCTAGAGCATTCCTGGTGTAGAAAAGGCGACTCATATTTTCTTGAGTCCGATCGACCTAAGTGCATCCTCCGCAATCACCGCTAAAACTGTTCCGGTGGCGATATCTAGAACAAGCTTGCCCGATCGCACTTTTGCCAATTCTACTAACCGAGTTGCAGCCAGTTTGTGAAATTCATTCTCGTAATCGGGGCGGTTGTTGAAGTCATTGAGAATCTGCCGTTTTTCGGCACTTAGCGAGTCAGTCATGCCGAATTACTGGTTTAACTTTCTACATTGTGCCAGTTATGGTCGATCGCGACTCTCGTCCCAGGTGGCATCAGTCGGCAATCTCTACAATGCCCGCCAATGTATGCAAAACCGCTACCGAGTATCCACTCTCCGGCAACAAACACCCGCCCAATTGGGATCGCGAAGCTGTAATCCGCTACAATCTGTGTTTGGTAAAGAATTTTTACAAGTTCACAGCCCATTACAGCCTTTGCGGCTTGTACTACCCAACCTGCCTGAAAATATGGATTTTGCTACTCTTGCTGCCCAGCTAAATGCTGGAACTATCTTGCCAGAGGGAATTGTCATCCTCACCCTCTTGGTGGTTCTCGTCGGCGATTTAATCGTAGGCCGCAGTTCCTCGGGTTGGACTCCCTACGTTGCCGTTGCGGGTTTGTTGGCCGCCGTCGCTGCCTTGTGTTTGCAGTGGGATAACACGGATACCATCTCGTTTCTGGGCGGTTTTAACAGCGATGCCTTGAGTTTAGTGTTTCGCGGAATTATCGCTTTGAGTACGGCTGTCACTATTTTGATATCCGTCCGCTATGTACTGCAAACGGGTACTGCTTTAGCGGAATTTATCGGCATTTTGCTAACCGCTACTTTGGGGGGAATGTTCCTCAGCGGCGCTGATGAATTGGTGATGATTTTTATTTCGTTGGAAACTCTGAGTATCTCGTCTTATTTGCTGACGGGTTACACAAAACGCGACCCGCGTTCCAATGAAGCTGCTTTGAAATATTTGTTAATTGGGTCGTCTTCTTCGGCGGTGTTTCTCTACGGGCTGTCGCTGCTGTACGGCTTGTCTGGCGGCGAAACTAAGCTGAGTGCGATCGCGGCTAACCTTTCTACGGTGAATGAAGGTCAATCTCTCGGTTTGGTGATTGCTTTGGTTTTTGCGATCGCCGGAATCGCCTTCAAAATCTCTGCGGTTCCCTTCCACCAATGGACTCCTGACGTTTACGAAGGTTCTCCTACACCCGTTGTTGCCTTTCTTTCTGTCGGTTCCAAAGCAGCAGGTTTTGCCCTAGCAATCCGCTTGTTAACAACTGCTTTCCCCGCACTTATCGAACAGTGGCAGTTCGTGTTCACGGCCTTAGCCATTCTCAGCATGGTGTTGGGAAATGTGGTTGCCCTCGCCCAGACTAGCATGAAGCGGCTTTTGGCTTATTCGTCGATCGCCCAAGCCGGTTTTGTAATGCTGGGTTTGATTGCAGGAACAGAAGCCGGTTACTCCAGCATGATATTTTATCTGTTGGTTTACCTGTTTATGAACTTGGGTGCTTTCGCCTGCATCATCCTGTTCTCGCTGCGGACTGGAACCGACCAAATTAGCGAATACTCGGGTTTGTACCAAAAAGACCCACTGTTAACTTTAGCCTTAAGTATTTGCCTGCTTTCTCTCGGTGGAATTCCGCCCCTAGCTGGATTTTTTGGCAAAATCTATCTGTTCTGGGCTGGCTGGCAAGCAGGACTTTACGGCTTAGTTATTCTGGGATTAATTACCAGCGTAGTTTCGATTTACTACTACATCCGTGTTGTCAAGATGATGGTAGTAAAAGAACCTCAAGAAATGTCAGACGCGGTAAAAAATTATCCCGAAATTCGCTGGAACCTTCAGGGAATGCGGCCTTTGCAAGTCAGCGTTGTACTCACTTTGGTTGCGACAACATTGGCGGGAATTTTGTCGAACCCTTTGTTTAATCTGGCTAATGATGCTATTACCAAAACTCCCATGTTGCAGTCGGCATTGAGTCATGTGCAACCTGTTGTGGGTGCGAAAATTGAATCGAATTTGGTGTCTCGCAGGGATTAATTATTCCTGGTTTTGAAATAGTGGAAAACGCCTGACTCTTTGAAGTTGGGCGTTTCTTTTTTGTTGTGATATACTTAGGACTAAGGCCAACTGGGGACTATCGAGTTGTAGGGTGCGTCAGACTTTCATTATCAACGGGTAATCAAGAGTTTACGCTCTGACGCACCTTACTAATTATGACACTTGCGTAACTCCTGATACTGTTAATTATGATTTTTAAGCGCAGATTCACGCTGATTAACGCAGATAAAAGTGGGTAATTGAGAATGACTAAAGAACACGTATACCGCATCAACACTGTTTGGACGGGTGCCAGTCAAGGTTCTACTTCATCTTACGACGCTTATTCTCGTGAGTATGCCATAAATATTGAGGGTAAGCCGCCATTTGTGGGTTCGGCAGACCCGACTTTTCGGGGCGATGCTTCTCTGTACAATCCCGAAGATTTGTTGTTGATGGCACTGTCAGCTTGTCATATGTTAAGCTATCTTGCTTTGTGCGGTCGTGCTGGAATTCGGGTAGTCTCTTACTCGGATGCAGCGATGGGCAAGATGGCACAAAAGAATGGAAAGATTAGGTTTACCGAGGTAATTTTGCATCCGCTGGTAACAATCGAAGCTGGTGACGATTTGGAAAAAGCCCGCAGTTTGCACGACAACGCACATCATGTTTGTTTTATTGCTAATTCGGTGAATTTTTCGGTGCTGCATGAGGCAAAAATGCTAGTAAAAAATCAGCCCAACAAGTTTTATACTCCAGATGAGTATCGAAAGTTAGAGGAAACTGCTGAGTTTATAAATGAATACCGCGATGGAGAAATTGTACCAATTGCAGGCAGCACCATTAATCGCAGCCAGATTAAAGGCAATATCTGTGCTGGTTTGCATACTGCTTTGCGGGGGAAGAATGCAAAAGTATTTATCAGCGGTTTGCGGTTGTGGATTCCTCGGTACCGACGAGGAACTTACCCGGATCTGATGGTGATTGAAGGGGAGCCAGTTTTTACCGAGGGACGCAGTGATGAGATCCTCAATCCGATGCTCATCGTGGAAGTGCTTTCTAAGTCTACCAAAAATTTCGATCGGGAGGATAAGTTTCGGCTTTATCGATTTATCCCTGAATTCCGTGAATATGTGTTAGTCAATCAATCTGAGTTTTTAGTCGCACAATATATTAAAACAGAATCAAATGAATGGTTGTTTCGGGAATATGAGGGAGAGACAGCAACAGTTTCTTTTGCTTCCTTGGGAGTGCAAATGTCGATGAGCGAGATTTATGCAAAAGTAGTATTTGAAACCCAGGAAACGGAAGTACAAGAAGAAAATTAATGCTATTGGGGGATGCGAATATCAAGAGACTCGACTGCTGAATCAAATTTATTCAGTAGTAATCGAGATTGTTACCAAGAAGTCGGGGATTTCGTTGGTTTGCACGTGAGTTTCCAAATTTAAATTAAGAGTAAAATTAGATGAATGTAATTTGGTTACTGTTAAAAGCTTCTTGGTTAAATGTTTCCATTGCCATACTCACAGGCTTAATCAGCGGCGGTTGCAGCGCTATGTTAATTTCCCTAATTAACCGTGCAATCAGCGACAATTCCAATGGTAATTTAGTCTGGTATTTTGCGGGATTAGCAATCTTGGCTCTTTTGAGTGGCTTTGTATCCCAATTTTTGTTAATCTACCTGTCTCAAGAAGCTGTTTACAATCTGCGGCTGAGTTTGAGCCGTGGCATTTTGTCTACTCCTTTGCGGAATTTGGAAGAGTTGGGCGCTAACCGCTTGCTGGCAACTCTCACAGATGATGTGGGAACGCTTTCTAATACTATATTTTTGATTCCTTTTCTTTGTGTTGATATCGCCGTTGTTGTCGGCTGCTTAACTTATTTAAGCACGATTTCGGGTACAGTTTTTGTTGTTGTATTTGGTTTTCTGGTGCTGATGATTGGCACGGTGCAGTTGTTGCTCAGTAAAATGCGGAAATTCTTCGATTTAGCCAGAGAAGAACAAGATATATTGTTTAAGCATTTTCGCAGTATTACTGATGGAATTAAAGAACTTAAACTGCATTCCTTGCGCCGCCAAGAGTTTTTTACGGAACAATTGCAGGTGAGTGCTGATGCTTCCCGCGATTATAACGTGACTGCTTTGAATACTGGTGCAGTTGCGATTGGAGTCGGTCAGTTGCTGTTTTTTATGCTGATGGGTTTGCTGCTGTTTGCTTTGCCGAAATTTGTGCCAGTTTCTACACCTGTTTTGTCAGCTTACATTCTGACAAGTACCTATTTAATGTCTCCGTTTCAGAATATTTTGCAAAGGTTGCCGGCGATTTTTCGTGCTAATACTTCTGTGGAGAAGATAGAGAGAATGGGATTGGCTTTGGCGAGTCAAGCTGAGATAAATTCAACGGTTAAACCGTTTCAAACTGCTGAGTGGAAGACGCTGGAGTTAAAGGGAATAATTCACAGCTATCCGGGAGAAAAAGAAGACAGCAATTTTAGTTTGGGCGAGCTGAATTTGAAGTTTCATCCGGGTCAATTGGTGTTTATAATTGGCGGCAATGGGAGCGGGAAGTCTACTTTAGCTAAGTTAATCACTGGTTTGTACATTCCTGAATCGGGAAAAATTCTCCTAGATGGCCAGCCAATTACTGATGAAAATCGAGAGTGGTACAGGCAGCATTTTTCTGCGATTTTTTCGGATTTCTATCTGTTTGAAAGGCTTTTAGGGATGACTAATCGCGATTTGGACAAGCAGGCGGCTGAATATTTGCGGGAGTTTCATCTGGCGAATAAAGTTCAGGTCAAAGATGGGGTTTTGTCAACTACGGCTTTGTCTCAGGGACAGCGAAAGCGGCTGGCTTTGCTGACGGCGTATTTGGAAGATAGACCGATTTATTTGTTTGATGAATGGGCTTCGGATCAAGACCCGTTTTTCCGGGATATTTTTTACAAGCAGTTGCTACCGGAGTTGAAGCGGCGGGGGAAAACGGTGTTTGTGATTAGTCACGACGATCGCTATTTTGATTTAGCCGATCGCGCAATTAAACTAGATTACGGTAAAGTAGAGTATGACCGATAAAATGGATAACTACCGAATGGTCGAAACTTTGACCGAAAGCCAGGTTTCCGACTTGATGGATTTGTACAAAAACGAGTTTTGGAGCGACAAGCGGACGCGGCAGGACGTTGTGAAAATGCTGGCGGCGACTGATGTTATCATTGGTGTGATCGATGAGAGCGATCGACTAATTGGCATTACCCGCGTCATCACCGATTTCGTATACAGAGCCATGATTTTTGATGTCATTATCAAGCCGACACACAGAAAGATGGGACTGGGTGCGAAGTTGATGGATGCAGTTTTAAATCATCCCGAACTGCAAGCTGTCGAGCATTTTTATCTTAATTGTTTACCGAACATGATGCCATTTTACGAGCGTTGGGGTTTCTCAGATGATGTGGGCGAACTTAAGTTTTTGCGACGCACAACAGGCTGAACTCAGCCCTTTGAAAGCCCCAATTTTTCTCTAATTGCGTCTTCTTTGAAGCCTACTAAAACAGCCGTTCCATCTTTAACGAAAAGAGGACGTTTCAGCAGCATCGCATCCTTTGCAAAAGCCTCCACCCACTGTTCGCTCGTCCAATTTTTCTTGTCATCGCCCAAAGCGCGGTAAGATTGACCGGAAGTATTTCGCATGGGTTGAAAGCCCAAAGCAGCTACCCAGCTTTGAATTGTTTCGCGAGCCGGTGGCTGTTCTTTGGTGTTAATGAACTCGTAATTAACATCGCTATCTTTGAGCCACTGGAAAGCTTTTTTGCAGGTGCCGCAGTTCGGGATTCCGTAAACTTGAATTGACATAATAATGCGTGTTGACTGTTGACTGTTGACTGTTGACTGTTGACTGTTGACTGGAAAGCTAATAACAACTAACAACTGACAACTGCCAACTGACTAATGACTACTGACTAATCTAGCTTGTTGAACCCATTTTTGCACGCGATCGACTGAAGGAGTCAAGTCATTGCGCTGCATTGTCGCTACGTGCAGCCGTAAGACTTGTTGGTGCAATCTCTCCACGGGCATTTGAGCTAATTGAGCCGGCGAAGCAACGCCCGCGTGAAGTAACAGCCCGCAATACTGACACCCTACACTCGGAATTCGAGCCAAATTTGCCATCGCTACCCATTTATTAACATATTGAATGTTAATCTGTAATTGATTGGCTAGCAACACTTTCGCCGCCTGCGTTTTCGTCATGCGAATTAGTTGTCCGGTTGTGGTGATGCTGCACTCTTCTAGTTGAGATTGGTTTTCCTTGCTCAATCCCGGTAAGTCTGCGATCGGCCAATCGCGTACTTGCACAGAAGTTTGAGGAGCTTTATGAGAAATTTTCATGTTTTTTCAGTTAATTTTACTTATAATTTAAACTCTAAAAGATCGAACCGTCAATTATAGGCGATCGATCACGTCACCCAATCAACAAAAACCCGATCGAGGAATTTGATTAATTGCAGGTGTTGTGACATTTCTGCTAATTGCTTGCAAAGTAGCACTTTCAGCCTGTTTTTCCTGTCTGTGGCTCAGGCTTACTGCTTAACCAAATCATCCCGGCGATGACGACAAAGACTATAAAAAAGACAGCCTATAAATGCTAGCAAAAAATCAGATAAATATGAGAGTTTTCTCAAAAATGTCTGCCAATTTGGCAGTCTGAATTTTAGTGCTTTAATGCCGAGAATGCAAAAACTTCCCGCTGACTGCAAACCAAACTCAAACTTATCAGTTTTTACCCATGAAAATTACAGAAGGTTATGATTTGTTAACTAATACTTTACAGCAACGGCGGCAAAAACTGGCCAGTTTAATTAATTTTCCGGTAATTCTCTGGTCGGGCCGCAGCATTCCTCGCAATTATCCGGCTCTGACTTTTCCTTTTCGCGCCAGCAGTCACTTTCTATATTTTGCTGGTTTGCCCTTAGAAAATGCTGCCATTCGCTTAGAATCGGGCAAATTAGAACTGTTCTTAGATGAGGCACCTGCTAGCAGCACGCTTTGGCACGGAGAAATGCCGAAAAGAGCAGAAATTGCCGAACTAATTGGGGCTGATGCTGCTTTTCCAATGGCCGAATTGAAAGCCCGAGCGACAAATGCAGCAACGATCGCCGTTCAGGATTCTTGGACTCAGTTGCAACAGTCTCAAATTCTGGATCGCCCTCTTGCACGGCCCAACTCGCCAACCGGAATCGACCTAGAATTAACTCAGGCGATCGTATCTCTGCGCCTGAGCCACGATGCAGGCAGTTTGGCCGAATTGCGTCAAGCTGCGGCTGTCACTGTAGAAGCTCACAAAGCGGGGATGGCGGCAACTCGAAATGCTCAAATTGAAGCAGGGGTGCGCGCTGCAATGGAAAGTGTCATCATCTCCAAAAATATGACCTATGCCTATCCCAGTATCGTTACAGTACATGGAGAAGTTTTGCACAGCGAACATTATCACAATTCCCTACAAACAGGAGATTTGCTGTTAGCAGATGTCGGTGCAGAAACATCAACGGGATGGGCGGCGGATGTGACTCGCACTTGGCCGGTTTGTGGCAAGTTTTCTCCGACTCAAAGAGCGATTTATGATGTAGTTTTGGCAGCGCACGATGCTTGTATTGATAAAGTTAGTCAGGGTGTGGAATATCAAGACATTCATCTGTTAGCTGCTCGAATTATGGCGGAAGGGTTGGTTGATTTAGGTATCTTGCGGGGCAATGTTGAAGATTTGGTAGAAATGGATGCTCACGCGCTATTTTTTGTGCACGGAATCGGACATTTAATCGGTTTGGATGTTCACGATATGGAAGATTTAGGAGATTTGGCTGGCTATGAAGAAGGAAGAACGAGAAGCCGTCGGTTTGGGTTGGGATTTTTGCGGTTGAATCGAGTTTTGCGTCCGGGAATGCTGGTATCGATCGAACCTGGATTTTATCAAGTTCCGGCAATTTTGAATAACTCTGAAAATCGTGCCAAATATAAAAATTTTGTTAAGTGGGACGAGTTGGAAAAATTCGCAGACGTGCGGGGAATCAGGATTGAAGATGATATACTTGTCCGCGAAGGGGGCACAGAAGTATTGACAGCGAAATTGCCAACAAAAGCTCTGGAGATTGAGGAGTTAGTTGCGGTAAGTGCATAAGTATTGATCGAATTAGATCGATCGCCTGCAGTTCCATCAAGTGTGAGAAAAGATAAAAAAATATGAATAAAGCTTGGCAAATAGGTCTTTTGATGCTAGTTGAAAGGCTGGCGACGCAAGTCCAAAAATTCGCAGCACTGAGACTTGCGCGCATTGTTCGCAAACCTGTATCCCCGCCGCCGATGCAGGCTGCGCCTTTGCCCAGCAACGAAGAAGAGAGGCTAGAAGCACTTCACCGCTACGACATTCTAGATACAGAGGCCGAAGCAGCTTTTGATGACCTAACAGCTTTAGCATCCTATATTTGCGGCACTCCTATTGCTTTAGTAAGCTTAATAGATTCTAACAGACAGTGGTTTAAGTCAAAAGTCGGTCTGGAAGCGCCAGAAACTCCGAGAGAGTTAGCTTTTTGCGCCCACGCTATTTTAAATCCCAACGAATTGCTAGTTGTACCGAATGCTCTAGAAGACGATCGCTTTGCCGGCAATCCGTTAGTAACTTCCGATCCAAATATTCGATTTTATGCTGGAGCCCCGCTAGTAACTGCTGACGGTTTCCCTATAGGCACTTTGTGCGCGATAGATACAGTTCCTCGTAATCTCACCCCACAACAGCTAGAAGCGCTGCGGACTTTAGGACGGCAAATTATCAACCACATGGAGTTGCGAATAAATCTGACTAAATTAAAGCGCGCACAGATCAAGAACAAACAAGTAGAAGCCAAACTCCGTTCTACAGACGAGCAAATTGTCAATTTTTTAGAAGGAATGAGCGATGCTTTTTTTGCTTTCGACACCCAGTGGCGATTTACTTACGTCAATTACAAAGGAGCGCAATTTTTGAAGCGCTCGCAGGAAGAACTTTATGGTAAAAATTTTTGGGAAGAGTTTCCCGAATTCGTGAATTCTGATTTTTATAAAGAGTATCATGAAGCGGTAGCCAAACAAATTGGAGTGGCTTTTGAAAAATATTATTCTCCCTTAAGAGTGTGGCTGGAAGTCAGGGTTTTTCCTTCTCACGACGGCATTTCTGTGTTTTTTCATAATATAACTAAACGCAGGCAGATGGAATCTGCACTCAGGAAAGAACAGAAAAAAACTGAACGTTTACTGCTAAATATTTTGCCCGAACCGATCGTCGATCGGTTGAAGCACCAACCGGGGGTAATTGCAGACAAGTTTGAAAAAGCAACAATTCTTTTTGCTGACTTGGTGAATTTTACCAAAATTTCTACTACCATGTCCGCCACTAAATTAGTGTACTTGCTGAATGAAATTTTCTCAGCTTTTGACCAACTGAGTGAGAAGCACGGCTTAGAAAAAATCAAGACGATCGGGGATGCTTACATGGTAGCAGCCGGTATTCCCATTGAACGTCCAGACCACGCAGAGGCGGTCGCCGAAATGGCGCTGGATATGCTAGCAGCAATTAAGGAATTAAATGTGAAGCTAGACGCCAACTTTGACCTCCGCATCGGGATTAATAGCGGCCCGGTGGTAGCAGGGGTAATCGGGACTAAAAAATTTATTTACGATTTGTGGGGAAATGCCGTGAATACAGCCAGCCGTATGGAATCTCACGGCATAGCAGGTCGCATTCAAGTCAGCCACTATACTCATAAGTTGCTGCATGATAAATATGAATTTGAAGATCGTGGCGAGATCGAGATTAAAGGTAAAGGGGAAATGCAAACTTATTTGCTGGTAGGAAAAAAACAGCAAGCGATCTCAAAATCTGAGAGTAAATAAAACTAAGACTTGAATGTACCTAATTGTTGAGGGAAACTCCCGAGGCTGCGATTAATCGCCTCTTCGGCGCGATCGTCCTGTGGCAGAACGGCTGCAGCAGATCGGCCAAATAAGATTATGCTATAGACAGAGATATCCGAGCAATCCTAGGCGCGGTACTCGACGTTATAAAAATACTAAGTTGAAGTCGTCGGAGCCTTTAATAATGGTTCAATTTCATATTCAAACCGATAGCGATATTCCAGCATCCACCCAACTATTCAATCAAATCAGGTTTGCGATCGCCTCGCGACAATTTCCGCCCGGACACCGCTTGCCCAGCACCAGACAGCTAGCCATGCAGACGGGTTTGCACCGCAACACCATCAGCAAAGTATACCGACAGCTCGAAAATACCGGACTCGTAGAAGCCCAAGCAGGATCGGGCATTTACGTCCGCGCCCTAGGCAACGAAGGCGGCAACAAACTCAAATCTCCGATCCTCGAAGAATATCCCCTTGCCAATAAAATAGTGCAAGGAAGTATCGATCAACTGCTGGGACAGGGCTGTACGCTCAACCAAGCGAGGGAATTACTTTTGGCCGAAATTGACTGGCGGCTCAGGTGCAGCGCCCGCGTGGTCGTCACAGCCCCCACAGAAGACATCGGCGTGGGTGAACTGATGGCGAAAGAACTCGAACAAGCTCTTCGCATTCCCATACAGTTAGTGCCGATGGAACAGCTAGGTACTTTTTTGGATCAAATCTCTTCGGGAACTGTGATCACGAGTCGGTATTTTATCGGAGAAGCAGAATCGATTTCGGCACCGCGTTCTGTGCGAGTTATTCCGGTAGACATCTACGACTACAGCCAGGAAATCCAGTTAGTCGGGGGTTTGCCGAAAGACAGTTATTTGGGTCTCGTCAGCCTGAGTCCGGGAATGCTACGATCGACCGAAGTCATCATCCACAGCATCCGGGGAGAGGATTTGCTGGTGATGACGGCCTTGGTGTCAGACGAGTACAAGATTAACTCGATCGTGCGATCGGCCAGAACAATTTTTTGCGACCAACCGAGTTTTGCTACAGTAAAAGCTGCCATCAATGCGGCTAGAGAAGATATTATTCGTCCCCCGCAACTGATATGCTCCGAAAATTACATCGGATCTAAGTCAATTAATTTGCTCAAGCGCGAGTTGGGCTTGGGATGACGAAGGAAGAAGGCAGAAGGAAGAGGGAAGAAGGAAGAAAACAATCCAACTTTTTTCAGTTACCAATCCCAATGCCCAATGCCCAATGCCCAATGCCCAATGCCCAATCCCCAATTACCAATTACCCATGACAATTGAAATCCAACCTTCAATTAATGTTAAAACCGCGATCGAAAGCCGCCGCGCCGCGCGCAGTTTCAAACCCGATCCGATTCCCCCAGCAATATTGGCAGAGATTTTGCGATTGGGAGTGCGATCGCCCTCTGGTTACAACTTGCAGCCTTGGCGGTTTATCGTACTTCAAGACCCAGCCAGCAAAGAAAAATTAAAAACTTGCGCCTTCGATCAGCGCCAAGTGGTAGAAGCCCCAACAGTATTAATCTGTTGTGGCGATCGACGCGCCGCCAGGCCCGAAAACACCGAAGCCGTCATCGAATTGGGCAAAACCACAGGGGCAATGAATGACAACTTAGTCGGTTATATGCGACAAGCAATCCCGCAATTGTTCGATAACCGTCCCTGCTTCGACTCACTAGAAGCTTGGACAAACAGACATACAATGCTCGCAGTAGCCCACTTAATGATTGCAGCTAAAAGTTTTGGGGTAGACAGTTGTCCGATGGAAGGTTTTGTCAGCGCTAAGGTGAAAGAAGCCTTTCAAATTCCCGAAGAAGTAGATGTTTGCTGTTTGCTGCCACTTGGTTATGCCGCAGAACCTTTCAAACAATATGGCGGACGTTTTGACGTGACTCAAGTTTATTACAGCGAAAGTTATGGGCAGGCTTTGCAAGCTGAGATTTGAGAGTTAAGATTTTGTGGCAACTTGAATTTTAAGAGTTAAGATTTGGAATGAATCGGTGCCAAAGTTCAAACCAATCAAAAATCCCGACAGTTCTGCAATCTAAAACCTAAAATTCACAATCTAAAATCGAAAGTGGTGAGATCGGACAGAGGAGAAAATATGACAGTAGCAACGCGACAAAGCAACGCACAAATTCTAGAAGTAAAGTTGCAGCAGCACTTGCAAGCAGCCGGATTTAAAAAATTACCTCTTTATATTAGTTGCGATTTTCGAGATGAATCTTTAACGGTTGTGGGAGAACACCCGCGCAGTTTAGTTCTCAAAGCCAAACCGACTTTTGCGGTGCTAGAAGCAGCAATTCTCGAAATAGAACCAGAATCTATTCAACAGATTGGACTTTGCCTAAAAATTACCGGGCAAAAACAGCCTTATGCTTTCCATTCTTTTACCATGCACAACCCTGTTTTGTCAAGACCCAAAACAGTGCAGGTGTTCAAAAAAACCGAGAATAGCCCCGCAGAAGAAACCGGGATAGTCTTAACAGAAAATGCGACCCAGACGGCGGATGTAGAGGAGGAGATACCGTTAGAAACCGATGGGAAAGATGCGTGGGATGAACAATATTTCCCCAATTTGTCTGAGAGTTCCAGCAATTCCGATCCGATCGCCTTTAGGGTAGCTGCAATCCCGGCAGATATTGGAGACAATCCCTTCAATCCGCTGGATATGGAAGCGGTAACAGTTGCCCAAAAACCCAAGCATTCACCGTTTGCGATGCTGGCTGCAGCAGGAATGGTCAGCATGGCGGCGCTAATTTTGGCAGGCGGTTATTATATGCTGAGCCGCCCCTGCGTCATCGGAGAATGTACTGCATTAGCTGAGGCGAAACAGTTGAGCGAGAATTCGACGAAGACTCTGAAAACGTCCAAAGTTGCCAACAGCCCCCAAGAATCGCAGCGACAGTTAAAACAGGCGATCGCCCTTTTGGAACCGATTCCCTCTTGGTCAATTCATCGCGGTGAAGCTCAAAGCGCCCTGGAAAACTACCGGAAGCAAAATCAGAATTTAAACTCTGCGATCGATGCAGGGCGCCTCGCACAGTCAGCAGCCCAGAAAACCCAAAATCCGCCTTATTCTGCGGAGGACGGCCAGGAAGCGCAAGCTCTGTGGCAAAGTGCGATCGCCGAACTCGCAGAAATCCCCCCAGACAGCCCAGCTTATCCCTTTGCTCAGAAAAAGTCAAAAGAATACCGGAAAAATTTAGCAACTGGAAATCGGCAGTTAAGCACAGAGAAACAAGCCGAAAAAACCCTGCTCGCCGCCAAAAGTACAGCCCAAATAGCAGAAGCTCGCGAAGCAGTAGCTCACACAGCCGAGACTTGGGATCAAGTGCAATCAGGTTGGGAAGAAGCCCTAGACATCCTATCAGCAATTCCCACGAGCACGACATCTTACCAACAAGCTAAACTGCTAGTTCCCAAATACGAAACCAAACTTTCAGAAGCTCGCGAGCGCAAAAATGTCGAAGGAATTTCCGAAAATGCGTATACTCAAGCTGTGACTTTAGCAGCGGAAGCTCAAATTTTTGAAGGCAAAAACGCCTGGTTTAAAGCATCTGAATACTGGCGGAGAGCTTTGAGTTACGCGGAGCAAGTGCCGGCGGCAACTTCATTTTCCGAGAAAGCCCAACCGCTGATCGCTTCCTACAAAACTTCCTTGCAGCAAGCAGAAGTAAGGTTGCAGGAAGAAAGAAACCTGCAAAAAGCCCGCACCGATTTAGATAGAACTTGTAAAGGCAACCCCAAGATTTGCGACTATACTGTTAGCAAAGATTTGATTGCGGTGCAGATGACTCCAGGTTACGTGCAGAAACTGCAACAAACTTTCATCCAAGCAAACAACAACAATGCTACTAAGACTCGTCAAGCTGTAGAAAAGCACGTTCAAACATTGCAAAAAGCTTTGGAGGCGATCGCCGAAAACGCCAAAATCCCGATGCAGGTGTACGATGGCGAAGGCCAGCGGATTGGGAGTCACGAACCGAAGTAAGCTGTTACGGCATTTAATTTTAGTTTTTGGGGCGGGCTATGAGCAACGCCCCACTCATTGTTTCAAGAAACAGGATTGTTAAAATTAGATGCGCGCCAACAACTTAGAACATCCGAACACACACTACAATTTCGGCAATCAAACTGTATAAAATAATATTAGCAATCAAATGCTAGAAAAGGTCAAACTTCATAACTTCAAAAGTCATCAAGATACAGAACTTAATTTTGATAATTCACGCCTACACGCACTCGTAGGACAAAACAGTTCTGGTAAAACATCAGTGTTGCAAGCATTGCATTATCTCAGTAGGCTTGTTAATTCATCATTTGAAAATATTTTTCAGCATGAAAGAGCGCCTCAATTTATTACAACAATTGGGCAAGATAATATGTCTGTTACTGCAAGTGGTTATTCGGGAGACAATCCTCGGGCTGATTGGGAAGCTTCCTATAACTGGCAGCAACAAAAAGTTAATCCTCCTTGGTTTCCGATAGCATCATGGAAAGTGGGTCGAGCAGCTGGAAATCTGCAAGGATGGTCACATTCACTAGGCGCTGCTCCCTATCGACTTCCTAAATCTTTGAGACACTCAGTTCATCTTAAGCTAGTAGCTACTAATCTTTCTAAAGCAGCTTACAGCGATGCAATTACCCCGCGCATTAAGTTCGATGGTTCAGGCTTAGCACCTACCTTAGACTATCTTCGTGAAGAGGCTCCAGAACAATTTCAATATTTAGAAGAAATGTTGCAAAAAATTGTCCCTGGCGTACAAAAATTAGGGGTAAGGAGAGCTAAGGTTATCGTAAATCGCCAACGCTTAATCGAAGTCGGCGGCAAATCTATCCCCTACGAAGAAAGTCAGGAAATGACAGGGCAAGAAGTTGTCCTAGACATGAATACTGGTAAGCGTATTCCAGCGCATGCCATTAGCGAAGGCACAATGCTCGCTCTCGGATTACTGACTGTTTTGATGAATCCCAATCAACCTAATTTAGTGTTACTAGATGATGTTGAACAGGGACTCCATCCAAAAGCGCAACGAGAATTAATCGCTGTTTTCAAGGAAATTCTTCAAGACAACCCCAATCTGCAAATTATTTTTTCTACCCATTCTCCTTACATTGTGGATGAACTTATTCCTTCTCAAGTTCATGTATTAAGTAACAACAATTCTGGTGTGACTCGTTGCAAACGCTTAGATGAACATCCTGATGTCGAATGGGCCAAACAAACTTTAACCACCGGAGAGTTCTGGGATGCGGAGGGAGAAGATTGGGTGGTTGCAGGAGAAATCAATGATTGAGTTTGTGGTGATTGTGGAAAGTAGCGCAGATGCAAGAACCGCTACTAAATTAGCCGATCGCCTTTTTGTGGAGAAAATTGATTGGTTAGAACCTGGACAGCTTCAGTATTTATTTCGTTGGAGTGGCTTACAAGAAAATACAGAACATTCCTGTTGGCAAGATATTAATCAAATTATAGAGAATTTGCAACAAAGCTTAGGATTCCGTCCACCAAGGTATTTAGGTCATGGTAAAGATGGAGCATTAAAAGCTGATGGTGCAGCAGCTATAAAAATTCTGAATTTAGTACGATTTATTCAAAAAACACGACAGATTAAAGCTGTTCTCCTGATCCGGGATTTAGACAATCAACCTCAGCGAAGAGAAGGTATTGAGCAAGCACGTTCTGAACACATCAATCGACAACCTAAATTAGAAATTATTATTGGTACAGCCGACAGAATGCGGGAAGCCTGGGTCTTGAATGGGTTTATTCCCTCTAATCAAGAGGAAGAACAAATTCTTCAAGAGATAACAACCCAATTGACGTTTAATCCTTGTAATGAGTCACACAAATTACGCTCTAACTCATGGAAAGAACCCGATCGTATTAGAAATCCTAAAGTTGTTGTCGAAAAGCTAACAGGTGGCAAGATGGATCGCGAACAACAGTGCTGGGAAGAGACGAGTCTGGAATATCTACGAAAAAACGGTGTTAATACAGGGTTAACAGACTATATGGATGAAATCGAGGAACGATTAATTCCAATCATTGGATCTGCTGAGTAAGATCAGCCCGATATTCCCTAAACCTGCCCCGACCGGATTTTGTGGTCGATAAAGTCACGGGCGGGTTTATGATATTTATCATTTGTGTGGGAGATATTGGTGAACCCGCCCCTCGGTAATCATAATCAATTTACATCTACAATTACCAATTCCCAATTACCATTTTATCAATTGTGCATCTTGATTAAAAAACTTCCGGGACAATCCCTCAGTCAACAGCAGAGTTGCGATTACAGTTGCCAGCGCTAACACAAACATAATCAAAATCTGGTAAGATGCTGCATCAAGAGGACTGACACCGCTCAGCATTTGACCTGTCATCATTCCCGGTAAAGTTACGATTCCTACCACTGTCATTGTATTTAAGAGCGGGATTAATCCAGCTTTGATCGCATCTTTGCGGTACTGCTTTACTGCTTGCTGCGGCGTCGAACCTAAACTTAAATGGGTTTCTATTTCTAACTGACTGCTATTAACTGTACTGACAAGTCTTTCGCCGGCGATCGCCCCGGAGTTCATGGCATTGCCCAAAATCATACCCGCTAAAGGAATCAGGTATTGCGGTTCGTACCAAGGGTCAGGTTGCAAAATTAGCAAGTTTGTATAGGCGAGAGTCAAGGCCGTACTGATAAAAATTGAACCCCAAACTAAGGGCAGTAAGTTCTTGATTTTTTTGCTGATGCGGTTGCTGGCAACCATGCTAGCTGTTGTCAGCATGATTGCTAAAACTGCTAAAACCAGCCAAGGATTTTTTCCCTCGGGGTCAAATACGACTGCGAGCACGTATCCGACTAAGATTAGCTGGATCAGGGTGCGCCCCGCCGCGATCGCGATCGCCCCCTCCAACCCCAATCCCTGCCACGCCGAAAGCCCGATCGCGATCGCCACCATCCCCAAAGCCCAACCCAAATCTGTAAAATCTAGCTCAATTAACACCGGCCCACCCTTTCGATAATGTGATTGTTTGCCTGTCCAAATATAAGATATTGCAATAAAGGTTTCTGAGAAACAGTTTTGCTGCAAGAATTTGCTTTGATAATGCTTGAAATTTATGGTGTGAAGAGTGAATAATGTTCCCCCCCTCGACTTAACCCGCCAATACGCGCAGATTGGCGACGAGATAACCGCTGCGGTGCAAAAAGTGCTTGCCTCTGGCGGCTACGTAGGCGGCCCGACCGTGAAGAGTTTTGAACGAGAGTTCGCCGACTACACTGGAGTTTCCGAGTGCGTGGGCTGTAACTCCGGCACGGATGCGCTGATTTTGGCATTGCGAGCTCTCAAAATTGGCCCCGGCGATGAAGTGATTACCACTCCTTTTACCTTTTTTGCTTCGGCTGAGACAATTAGCGCCGTCGGCGCAACTCCCGTGTTTGTTGATATTGACAGCGGGACTTTTAATATGGATGTCGAGCTCCTCGAAGCGGCAATTACTGAAAAAACCAAGGCAATTATGCCAGTGCACATCTTCGGCCAACCAGTAGACATGACTCGGTTGATGGAAATTGCGACTCGACACAATTTAGCCGTAATTGAAGATTGCGCCCAGTCTGTCGGGGCCCAGTGGCAGTCTCGAAAAGTCGGCAGCATCGGCCATGTCGGTTGCTTCAGTTTTTATCCGACCAAAAATTTAGGCGCTTGCGGTGACGGTGGGGCGGTGACGACAAACGATCCTGCCCTCGCAGCTTCGATGCGAATGCTCAAAGAACACGGACAGTCTTCTAGGTATTTCTACGAAGAAATCGGGTACAACAGCCGTTTAGATGCCCTGCAAGCAGTGATTCTCAGCATTAAATTGCGGTATCTCGACAGTTGGAACGCGCAGCGGCAGGAGAAAGCGACACTTTACAGCGAATTTCTCTCCCGCGTGCCCGGAGTTGCCGTCCCCAAAGAATTGCCGGAAGCAAAAGGAGTTTGGAATCAATACACGATCCGGCTGACAAGTCCAGAAGACGCGCAAAATCCCTCTGGCGATTTTCGAGATTGGATGCGGGCTCAGTTGCAGGAATGCGGCATCGGTTCGATGGTTTACTATCCGTTACCTTTGCACCTGCAACCTGTTTACAAATCTTTGGGCTATTCTGCAGGTCAGTTGCCAAAGGCTGAGCAAGTTTGTCGCGAAGTCTTGTCTTTGCCGATGTTTCCGGAACTGTCGAGGGATCAACAAGAGCGGACGATTTATGGGCTGAAAGATTGCTTGGCAAAGGCCGATCGCATCCGGTAGCTTTGGCGCGATGGCATAAGCGAGCGAAACGCAGCAGGAGAAAAGAATTGCAGGGTTGCAGTGTTGTGAGAATGTGCAGGGTTCAGGGAGAGCCGTTAAGTATTTTGACCGATCACTTGTACTTTTATGTACTATATTTAATGAAAAGAAACAAATTTAGGCTAGCAATCCGCCTCGAACGGGTGCATTTTCCGCTCGCCTAAACCTTGCAATGCGATCGGTCAATGATGAAGAAGGAAGAAGGAAGAGGGAAGAAGGAAGAGGGAAGAGGGAAGAGGGAAGAAGGAAGAAGGCCCTTCGGCTTCGCTCAAGGTAAAAACAAGGAAGAAGGAAGAATAAAGAATGTTTAAACTTTCGACTTTCAATCCCCGATGCCCGATGCCTGATGCCCGATGCCCGATGCCCGATGCCCGATGCCCAATTCTCAATTTAACCTGTAATTTTCAGAATATAAGAGGAAAATAAACGAGTGCCTCAGTATCAATTCACTCAGGCTAGACGCTACGATCCACAAGCGATCGCTCAGTATTACCGCAACCGTCCTTGGAAAGCAATTTGGCGCGCAATTACCGTTATTTGGTCTTTTGCAGGCTTCGTTCTGGGGATGCTGTGGGACAGTTGGCAGCACGAAGTCGCAGCACACCAGCCGGAACGGGCCGCCCACCTGCGACAAATACTCACTCGCTTGGGCCCCACTTTCATTAAAGTCGGCCAAGCCCTTTCTACCAGACCGGATTTGATCCGCAAAGACTTTCTCGAAGAATTGATCAAACTTCAGGATCAATTGCCGCCGTTTGACTCCGTGCGCGCTTTCGAGATTATTGAAGCGGAACTCGATCGCAAAATTAGCGAAACCTACAGCGAAATCTCTCCCGAACCTGTCGCCGCGGCAAGTCTCGGTCAAGTCTACCGAGCTCGCCTCCTCACCGGCGAAGCAGTAGCAGTCAAGGTTCAGCGACCGAATTTGCTGCCAGTTTTGAGCCTGGATCTTTATTTAATGCGCTGGGCCGCTGGATGGTTGGGCCCCTTGTTGCCGCTGAATCTCGGTCACGACCTTTGTTTAATAGTCGATGAATTCGGTATCAAATTGTTCGAGGAAATTGATTATCTCAATGAAGGACGGAACGCCGAGAAATTTGCTACAAATTTTGCCGACGACCCGACAGTAAAAGTTCCGAGCATTTACTGGCGCTATACTTCCAACTGCGTTCTCACTCTCGAATGGATTGAGGGCATCAAGCTGACAGATATAGAACGTGTTAAAGCCGCAGGTTTGGATACCGATAGTTTAATTGAAGTTGGAGTCCGCAGCGGTTTGCGACAGTTGCTGGAACACGGATTTTTTCACGCTGACCCCCATCCTGGAAATCTGTTTGCCTTAGCGGACGGCCGCATGGCTTACATTGATTTTGGGATGATGGATCAGATGGAAGAAACAACTAAAGAAACTTTGGTTGATTCTGTCGTTCACTTAATCAACAAAGATTACTTAGAGTTAGCTAAGGATTTTGTCAAACTGGGCTTTTTGACACCAGATACAGATATTATGCCGATCGTTCCGGCGTTGGAATCTGTATTAGGTGATATCGTCGGCGAAAAGGTGTCAGATTTTAACTTCAAGACGATTACAGACCAGTTTTCGGAGTTGATGTACGATTATCCTTTCCGGGTGCCGGCGAAATTTGCCTTAATTATTCGCTCTCTGGTGACAGAAGAAGGTTTGGCCCTGACGCTGAATCCCAATTTCAAGATAGTCGAGGTGGCGTATCCTTATGTAGCGCGGCGTTTGTTGAACGGAGAATCTCCGGCTCTGCGGCGGCGTCTGATTGAGGTATTATTCAAGGATGGCAAATTCCAGTGGAACAGGTTGGAGGACATGATCGCGATCGCCCGATCCGATCGCAGTTTCGACTTGCTACCCACAGCACAACTAGGCTTGCAATTTTTGCTGTCAGAGGAAGGGTCGTTTTTGAGACGCCAGCTAATGTTAGCTTTGATTGAGGACGATCGGCTCCACACCGAAGAAGTTCGCAGCCTGTGGAACTTAGTCAAGGAAGATTTGCAGCCCAGTCGCCTGTTCAACGTTGCTCTAGGCGCTTTGACGGAGTTTTCCACAGCAGGAGCAGCGGCGCTAACTCAGTTTTAATTAGAAGGAAGAAGGAAGAGGGAAGAAGGAAGAAGGAAGAGGGAAGAAGAAAGAAAAATAATTCTACTTTTACCGATTCCCAATTCCCAATTCTCAATTACTCACTCCCAATTCCCAATTCTCAATTACCCAAATTAAGGAATTATTCGTGTATTATTTTCCAGAACCTCCCTATTTTTTAATGTCGGCTGGACTGCTAGCAGGTATCGCCTCCGGTGTAGCATTTGAAGCAACTCTCAAACAATCCGTACAACTGTGGTCTAAAAATCGTTCTACTAGCACTTTGGCTAACCTGCAAGGGCTGCCATTGCAGATGCCTTTTCTGGGAATGGCGGGCGGTATTTGCGTATTTTTAGCTTCGGGGATGGAGATTTTTGGCTTCCCAAAACTACTTTCTTATGCCCTAGCTTTGCCACTGACGCTACTCACGGGCTGGCTAGTTTGGACTCAGCTAGGTAAGCTTTTGATCGAGTTAGAACGCGGAGGTTCCCAAGCGCTGGATCTGGATTCTTTTGAACAATGAAAGTTAACTATCAACCTCTTTTTATCAGAAGGAAGGGGGTTGATAGTTCTCTAAGATTATCATATTTGATGCTTTTTGAACCGCAGAGAACGCAGAGAACGCAGAGGAAGAGAAAGAAAAAGAAGACAACTTATGCAATAATTTGTGTAAAAGTTTTAAAATCTAAAATCTAAAATCTAAAATCGAATGAGTATTTTACTTGTTACGGGTGCGGCGGGATTTATTGGATCTAACTTAGTAGAAACTCTTTTAAATCGAGGCGAGACGGTGATCGGTGTTGATGAGTTCAACGATTATTACGATCCGGATCTCAAGCGCAAGAATATTGCACGATTTGAAAAGTATCCGGGTTTTGAATTGGTGGAAGGCGATATTTTGTCTCAAAATTGGCGATCGCTTTTATCCGATGTTAAGGTAATATTTCATCAGGCGGCGCAAGCAGGTGTTCGTGCTAGCTGGGGCGACGGTTTTCGCAGCTATACCGAACGCAATATTAACAGCACTCAAGTATTGTTAGAAGCGGCAAAAGATGCGCCAAGATTGCAAAAGTTTGTCTATGCTTCTTCTTCTTCAATTTACGGCAATGCTGAATCTTTTCCCACGAATGAAAATGCTTGTCCGCAGCCGGTTTCTCCCTACGGAATTACGAAATTAGCCGGTGAACGTTTGTGCGGGCTTTATTACAAAAATTTTGGCCTTCCGACTACTTCGCTGCGCTATTTTACTGTTTACGGGCCGAGACAGCGCCCGGATATGGCTTTTCACAAGTTTTTTAAGTCGATTTTGTTTGATGAGGCGATTTCAATTTTCGGCGACGGATTGCAAACGCGGGATTTTACGTTTATCAGCGATTGCGTTGCGGCGAATTTAGCGGCGGCTGAGGTTCCAGAAGCTGCAGGGGAAGTTTTTAATATTGGTGGGGGAAGTCGGGTAGTTTTAAAAGAAGTTATTGATACAATAGAGAGAATTGTCGATAGACCTATTCGCATAGATTTTACTGAAGCTGCGAGGGGAGACGCGCGGCACACTAGCGCGGATGTGTCTAAAGCCAAGAAAATCTTAGGTTATCAGCCGCAGGTTGCTTTAGAAGAAGGTTTAAGGCACGAATGGGAGTGGATTCAGTCTTTGTACAGTTAGAGTACAGTTAGAGGCTATCTATCCCAGAAATTCCGCAACTTAAATTGAACATTGTTAATTTTTCTAATTCCCAAAGTTTTGAGATTTCTCTGCAAGCGAACCAACAAATTTGGAGGTGCGAGTTTTGGCTGTGTTTCCGGCGACTTCAAATATCGGTAGTGCAGAAACACCTCTCGGTAAGGAATCTCAACATCTTCGCCAGCACACAATCGAGTAAACTTTGCAGCCGAAATACTCATGTAGTGCAAGTAAGTCAATCGTAGCCCTTTATCGTATAGAACATAATCTATCACCTCAAATTTAGAAGACCAATGATTGCCAGTTACCCGTGCAGGTTGATGATAAGCAAAGTTATAAAAAGAGATGCCGCTGCGGGCGACTAAATAGTTAAATAAAGGTTGGTCAGTTCCCCGCAAAGACAAAATTTCTGCTTCTCCCGAAGTCAATTTCTCTAACATCTGATTTGAGTTATTTCTATTTAAAATACCTTTTTTGGAAGCAAACCAACCAGCACAAAAAATTTGGGATTGCAGTTGACCAAGATTGAAAAATTCTGCTAGTTTGGGAGATGATAAGTCAAATACATAATTGAGGTCAGACTTATATTGAAAATCGTTGGCTACCCAATCAAATTCATCAAGTTTTTGATAGATGTAATCTAGAGAACCCATCAACAGAGTGTCGCAGTCAAAATAGACAAATTGGTCAAAAGGGCCGTCAAAACAGCAAAATTTTCGGTGCATTCCCAAACCATGAACTTGCCCCCAACCTTTAGCTTGCCAAACTTGTTGAGCCTTGCGGTGAGATGTCCAAGCTTGAGTCGCAAAGTTTTCCCAAAAATCGATGGAATCGGTATTGTCAAACAGTGTGACATTGTGTAGGAGGGAAATGTGCGATCGCACTTTTTTCAAGTTCTTATCGTAGGGAATAATGCAAACAGGAATATTTTTTGCCCCATTGACTTCGAGACTGTTCAATAAAGCTACTAAGTGGTCAAACACAACATCGTTTGCTAGAATATAAATGCCATCAGCCATCGGATTTTAGATTTTAGATTTTAGATTGAATAATTCTACTCGTTACTAGGTGCGGCCTGTAAACCAGTTAATTTCTTATTGCGCGTGGACTTCGTTTGTGTGCCCGCGTTGCTAGCGATTTCAATCGCCTTGTGACTACAAAGAATATTATTTATCATGCCAATATCGAAATATCTTTTGCACTAAATTTGGTTTTTCCTCTTCCTCATTGAGATAACGATAATGTTTCCAAAGTTTCCAATAAGGACTACCCGATTTAATCGGTATTCCAGCCCAGTGAAGATATTTTAACCTTTTGCCTTTGTCATAAAGAACATAATCTATTTCCTGAAAATGCTTGGAACCCGCCCAGCTTCCAGGTTCTGTTGCTGAATCTTTAACAAGATTGCAGCGCTTGGAAATCAATTTAAGAATAATATAATTTAGTATAGGTTGGTCGGTGACATTTTGAGTAAAGTCAAAATATTCTCGATGGTGCGAACATTCGCGCAATATGTCATACATTTGCGATTCTGAAATAGTTCCTTTCCTCGAAGCCCAAAAACCGCTGTTAAATACATCTTGAAGCTGTGAGTCTGTAAAGATATTTTGTTCTTTTACAAGTGGTGAAAATACATTTCGCAGTTTTTCGCTGAGGTGGTGGTAGTCGCAGCAAAAAAAGTCTACTTCTGATAGTTTGTCGAGGTTGGCTGCGATGTCTTCAAAGACGATGATATCGGTATCGATGTACAGAAATTCGTCGAGGGGGCCAAACCAGGCTGCGAGTTTTCGCATTTTGTTGGGGAGGGCTAAAAAGTTGCGATCGAACATTTGGCCAATTTCCCTGGTAAACTGTTCGACAAACTCCAGATTTGGGAACAATCGCACCCCGTGGAGACGGCTGAGGGCGGCTGCGACTTGCTGATAATTGTCGTCGAAGGGAATCAGAAAAACAGGTACTTGACAATTGTACAGACGTATGGTGTTTAAAAGGGCGATCGCACTTTCGATCACCTTATCATTCGCAACAATATAAATACCGCGACTCATACATTTATCCTCAACCTTCTCAATACCCTTTTTAACAAATTCGGCGCAGAAACCTGAGTATAAGACTTTGGCGCTTGGGCAAAAATCGGACGCTTGGAGGGTTCCCGGAGATAGCGGTAGTGCAGGAACAAATCGCGATAGGGAAACTCAATATTTTCGCCCGCACAAAGTCTCCGAATTAAATCCGGCGGCACACCAATATAATGAATGTAAGTAAGTCGGTTTCCCTTGTCGTACAAAATCTGATCGCGTTCTTCAAAATGTTGAGAACTGACGCTACACCCAGTTTTTTCGCCATCCGGGAGGCTATAAGCAAAATTATAGCTATTCATCCCCGTTTTCATCACCATATAATTGAGCAACGGCTGTTCTCCCGCACCTTCATAGAGAATTTCCGCCTCGCCCGATTGCAGTTGAGCTAACAGCCCTTCCCTAGTATCTTGCTCAAACAATCCTTGCTTGCTGGCGTAAAATCCAGAACAAAATATTTCCGAGTCTATCCGATTTTGCTCAAAAACTTCTAGGAGTTTTGGTGACTGAATATTGTATACTTTAGTTGGGTCGCGAAATTGAAAATCATAAACCACAAAATCCGATTCCTCTAACTTCTGAAAAACCGCATCAAGGGAATTCATCACCAAAGTATCGGCATCCATATAGATAAACTTGTCAAACGGGCCGTCGAAAGCGCAAAAGCGCCGATGTGCGCCGTAAAGCCGGAATTTTTTGCGGTTCAAACGCTCTGGTGCGGCTGCTTCCATGAATTGGTCCCATCGCTGAATAGATGCGCTATCTTCATAAATAAAGACGTTGGGACGGTTGACAATTTCTGCTTTGATTTGCTGTATCTGGTCGTCGAAAGGATAAATACAGACAGGAATATTTGAGCCTAAGATAACTTCAATACTGTTGAGCAAGGCAATTAGTTGGTCGTAAACTGTATCGTTGGCTAGCGTGCAAATTCCATTCATATCTATAGTCTCGCGAAGGCGGACTTTGTTTGTGTCGTTGCGGTTTCAACCACCGAATCAGTTAGTAAAATGGTAGAGAAGGGCGATCGGGGAAGACTAAAGCATAGAACCGAAAACCAGAGCGACGCGAAAACCGATGTAATATTGGCGGTTGCCCGTCGAGTCCCTGACACGATAGGCACTGCGGCAACTGAACGCAGGGCTGTGCAAGGAACCACCACGCTGCATTCGGTATTCAGATGTGCCAGTTTCCCAGGAACTTCCGTCAGTTGGTGCCCCGTTATAGTTTTCGTGCCATCTATCACTGCACCACTCCCAAACCTGACCGTGGAGGTCGTAAAGTCCAAAGGCATTGGGGAGACAACCCCCGACATAAGTTGTGTGTCTGCGATATCGGACTAATTCCGGGGTAATAGTTTCCCCAAAATGAAATGGGGTTGTTGTACCCGCACGACAGGCATATTCCCATTCTGCTTCACTCAGGAGGCGATATTTTTTCCCGGTTTTTTGCGAGAGTTGGCCACAGAATTCGACGGCCATATCCCACGATACTTTTTCTACAGGACGTTTTTCACCTTGAAACCATGATAATGATGATGGGTTGTTTCCCATCACTGCTTGCCACTGTGCCTGGGTGAGAGGGTATTTGCCTGCAAAAAAAGCGGGTACTGTTACTTGATGCTGCGGACTTTCACAACTGTCTCTACCTTCTTCTGTTGCTGGCGAGCCCATCATAAATGTACCCCCGGGAATATAAACCATTTCCAGCACAACTTCGTTCCCTAAGTCTTCAGGAAAGAAATGAGCATAATGACGGCGACGACTGTTTTCTTTTCCTTTAGCATCAACTGTTATCACATCAAAGTCAAAAGTAGGCAAATATTTTTGGAACTGCTCTTTTAGATTTGGTTCATCTCTATCTTTCAGCAGCGAATAGGCTGCAAACTTCACCTGCATTGATTCATCTTGCAGCGCCCCAATTATTAAATCTAAACCTGCGTGCCCATGTCTGAGTGCTTCAGACAGTGCAGAAATTTTCACCTCGACAATCGGTGAAGCCAAACGACTCTTAACGCCGGGAATCCCGCCTAAAACAGCAGCACCTAGGGGGGGTGGATTTTGACCGCCGAGTACGGCATCGTATTCTCTGGGTTGATTTTGGTTTTCTGTCATTGCGCTATTTCCTAAGATACAAAGTTAGATAGCCAATTAAGCAAGTTCAATTCGTGGAGAATGATTTGTCTAGCTTCAGCAATTTTCTCCCTCGCTTCATGCCAATAATCCGCAGTAGCTACAACCTCTTTAATAAATTCTACTCCTTTCTCATCCAAACTCGGCAGCCGCAGAAAACTCCCCGCCGGCAACAACTTATCCGCCGCAGAACCGCCGTAATAAATCGGCAAACACCAAGCTAGCAAAGCATCCCAAAGTTTCTCGCTGACATACCAATCGTTTTCTGCATAATTTTCAATAGCTAAGTTGTAATAGTATGGTGCGACGGCGTGCCATTTATTGTTCACAGTGCCGTTTCCGCGAGCCCAACTTGGCAAGTTTCGCCCGTAAAGGTCAAAATCCAATTCTTGTAATTGCAGCAATTTGATAAAGTCTAATCTCTGGCGGTGATTGGCGCTGCGGCTAACACCTGAAGTAATCCAAGAACAGGATTTAGTTTTCGGCGGCGCAGGCATTTCATCGAGTTCTCGAAATGAGTTGCTGTGATACCAAATCGCCGGCATATAATTGGGGTTGGGTGCGAAGTCGTCGGGCCCGGAAACGTAACCACAATAAAGTTTGGCTTGTTCGTAGTTGGCTTTGGTAATTTCAATAACTTCTGGTAATGGCGGTTCGCGGATTAGGTAAATTCTGCGTTCATTGGGGACACCGCGCAATTTTTCTCGAATGTCCTTTTCTGGATTTTGGGGGCTTGGACGGCGGATTTTGTCGAGCCACGACTGCTTTTTGGACGGTTTTGGAAAGTCGAATTGATACATGAGTAAAAAGTCTGGTTCTGGGTGATTCGCTAACATTTGAATGTGGCCCCATTTGCCGAAGTTGTGGGGGGTTTGTTGCCACAGCCAGTCGCTTTGGTTCATGCCTGGATAGGTGGTGATTGTGCCGATGATTTTTGGGTTCATATCTAATAATAAATCGGGTTTTTGCGTGTGGGCGGGGCGGGTTTATGAGATTATTAATTTGAGGCGATTATTGTTGGTAAAACTCGCCCCGGAGGATTTTAAAATTATCGGATGAGGATTAATGAATCATTTGCGATCGCACTTGCTCATCCACATACCTCAAAATTCTCTCTATCCTATTTTCCCACGAAAACTGCTTGACAAAATCAATCGTTTCTGCATAGCCTTCGCTTTTCCTCGGATATTTGGTTAAACAATCTCGAATGCTTTGCGCGAACTGGTGCGGGTTATCCGGTTTGCACCAAATTGCTGCTATATCTCCCCATTTAAATTCCATTAAAGATGCAATCTCCGTCGCTACAATCGGAGTTCCCGATGCCATGTAATCAAAGAATTTTAAAGGAGATGTGAATGTCGCCGCCTCTGTCAAACAGTGCGGGTGAGTCAAAACATCGGCTGCTTGCAGCAAGCTAGCTAGTTGATTTTGAGGCAGGTAGCCGAGAAATTTAATGTTGTTAACTTGCTTGGATTTGGCTAACTGTTGGTAGGCTGCTACTTGGGATGAATCGCCACCCGCGATCGCAAATTGAACCAGCGGCAATTCCTTAGCCACATCCACCAACATATCAACACCTTTAAACGGGTAAAGTCCCCCTGCATAAACTGCTAAATGCTGTCTGTCATCTTCTAATAATTTCTGTAGCCAATTCTGAGCAGCTTCTGTTTGTCTCGCGAGAAACAACTTGTTAAAACCGTTGTGCAGTGTAATTACTTTTTCCGACGGCATCCCATTCAAAATCATGCTGTCTCGCACTGTATCGGCAACAGTTACGGAAATCTGAAACAGAGGATTGCGGACAATTTCTGATTCAAATTGCTTGTCTTCATGGTGGTGCTGTTCGTAGATAGCGGGAATTCCGTTTTTAACTGCTGCTTTGACAAAGTTCCAGTCCCGGGTATGGACAATTTGAGTCGATTTAAGCAGGTGAATCGGTAAATAGTATTTTGATACTATTGTACTCGCACTCGTCCACTTGTTATCCCAAAGGTCGATCGGCCACGGCATCGGTAAATCTGCTACTTTTAATTTATCTTGAATATTGTAAATTTTGGCAAGCTTGTCATCGGGTTTCCTCGGTTGAAAAGGAAAAAGCAAATCAACCGGATTCAAAGCACTCCAGCCTTTGCGGAGGTATACCAAAACTGCTGGATAACCGAGGTTTGCTGCGGCATTGGCAGAGTGTGTAACTTGAACTAAGCTCGCTACATTGGGTTGCGGCAAGATATTTCTGGTAAAAAATACATAATATTTAGACATCGTAATTGGTAGTTGGTAATTGGTAAAGGGAGGCAGAGCCTCCACATATGTATTCCTAGGCGAACCCTGGGAACAAAGGCAAATCAACCCGACATGAGATGACTTATGGCTCCTTCTTCCTAAATTCTTCCTTCTTCCTTATTCCTCCTTCCTTCTTCCTTCTAACTACTTTTTAACAGCTTGACGCTTAATCGTCTTTTCTATAAATTCTAAAGTAGTGAAAATATTAGCAGCCGAGTGAAACGATTCTCGGATTAACTCGTCTCTTTCTTCGGGAGAGTCTACCATTTCATCTACTAGCAATTTGAGGTAAGCTATCATGGGAGTCAGGCGAGTGCGAATTTCGTAAGAACCTCTAATTAGAGCTTCATCGCGAGCGGTTTCTTCGGCAAATTGCACTGAATACAAGCGAGTGTAGTAACCTCCTTTTGCTAGCAATTCTTCGTGGGAACCCATTTCTACTACTTGTCCGCGATCGATCACGGCGATTTTATTGGCTTTTTGGACTGTGGAGAGGCGGTGGGCGATGACTAAGGTTGTGCGATCGCAACTCAATTTCTCGATCGCCGCTTGCACGTACCTTTCCGAAACCGTATCCAGCGAACTCGTTGCCTCATCTAAAATTAAGATTTCCGGGTTTTGCAACAGGGCTCTAGCAATTGAAATTCTCTGACGCTGCCCTCCCGATAAAATCACGCCCCGATCGCCAATTTGAGTATCCAACCCCTCCGGCAACAGTTGGATAAACTCATAAGCATTCGCTCCCTTCGCCGCTTCCACAATTTCTTCCTCAGTCGCTTGAGGCCTAGCGTAAGCAATATTTTCGCGCACTGAAGCATTAAATAAAAACGTATCTTGGCTAACAATACCCATCGCTTGTCTGAGACTTTTGAGATCAAAGTCACGCAAATTCCTGCCATCGATCGAGATATGGCCTTCAGTAGGATCGTAAAATCTAGGCAGTAAATCTGCCAAAGTTGACTTGCCAGAACCCGAAGTTCCTACCAAAGCCAAAGTAGTGCCGTGAGGTAGAAATAAATCAACTCCTTGAAGAACTAAATTTTTGTGGTTAGGATAACTAAAAGATATTTTATTAAAATGAATCCCCGATCGCAAATGAGTGTACGGCACTTTACCGTTCACCATAAATGGCTTGTCGTCACGCCTCAAAAAATCATTAACCAGCTCTACACTAGCCGACGTATTAGCAAATTGACTGCGCCCGCTATTCAACTGAGAAATTAAAGGAATCAACCTAAAAAGTACCAATAAGTAGGTTAATAAAATTGTAGAAATAGACTCTATCTCATTTGCAAATATTGTGCGACCTATAAATACAATCAAAATTATAACTATCAAATTAACAACTTCGTTAATTGGGGCGATCGCCGCATAATTTACCTGAGCCTGAAAATCTGCTTGTTCTCGCCTTTGAATTAAATGCTTGATCCGCTGATACTCTCTTTCCTCGTTCCCCGTTGATTTGACCAACCGAATCCCAGTAATGGTTTCCAGCACCCTAACCGAATAATCTTTCGACATTTCAGAAAGCAGGTAGCCAAAATGCTTGGAACGGTTAATAATATATTGATTTGTCCAAGCAACTAACGACAGCAAAACTGTAGCTGTCATCGTCAGTTTCCACGAGAGAGAAAGCAGCAGACCCACAAACACCAAAACAGTGATTGAGGTAGTAAACATTGAGATCGCCGTGCCAACTGCACTAGCAGTTCGACCAATCTCTCCCCCCAATCTATTAATTAAATCCCCGACTTTAGTTTTAGAGTAAAAATCTAAATCTACTTTTAACAACAACCGCAAACCTTCTTCTCGCAAATCAAAAGTCAGAGAGCGCGTCAGAGAAGTAGCTACTAAAGTATTGATATAACTGGCAACATTTTTTAAAAAAATAGCCAGCACAATCGCCCCGGTCATCAACATTAAACGCTGATTTTCGGGCATTCCCTCAAAGGGATACATCAAAGTTTTAATTAGAGGTGGAGCGCCGCGCAGCTCGATTGCTTCCTCTAAAAAACTTAAAAGCACTGGTACAATCAGAGTCGTGCTGATACCGTTGAATAAAGCGCCAGAAAAGCCCAGCATCACAGTTAAGAAAATCCTGCCGGGATATCGTCTGGCAAATTTTAGGAGTAGCTTATTGGCAGACATGAAGCATTCCCAGCTAAACAGTACGGCATCTCAAAATATTCTTTAATAACAGCCAGTTTTTCTTCCTCCCGTGAGTGGTTTTAAAATAACCTTTACATACCTGCGATTATCTCTGAAAGTATCGGTTTCATTGCTTGAATACTATATTTTTTCACACATCTTTCCCGAGCTTTCATCCCTTGTAAATTAGCCGCTGTCAAATTTTGAAATATCCATTGAATTTTTTGTGAAATTTGAGCGGGAGAACTCGGATCGACTAAATAACCCGTTCCCCCCAAAATTGCTGGAATATCCCCCACTCGCGTAGACAAAACAGGCTTAGCCATTGCCATGCCATCTGTCAGCTTGAGCGGAAACTGAGCCACGGCTGTGAGAGTTTCTCGCTGAGGAACAACGACAACATGAGCCGCCGCTACAACCGACGGCATCGTTTCCACTGGAAACCTTGGCAGTTTAATAATCCAACGCCCCCATTGTTTCACAAGTTTATCATCATAATCATCATAAGGACTCCCGCCGACGATCGCTAATTTTAAATCGGGCTCATTTAACTGTTCCAGGGCCATCAAAACATCCTCCACGCCTTTATGAGGTCGCGGTGCCCCCGGAAACATCAGAACTCTATACCCGGACAAGCCGTAACGCTGTCTGCTCAATTCAGGATTGTATTTAGCAGGGTCGAACATTGCAGTATCCTTACCATTAGGCAAATATACACCCCCAAAACGCTGTTTTAAAAACTCAGTATGAACGGTGACTGCATCAGCACCGTGGATGAGACTTTCCATCCACTTTACATAAAGGGGATTATCTGGTTCTTTCAATTGACCATTGTGTTTAAAAATATCTCGATAAAGCTGTTTAAAAGAAGGACGGTATTTCCATTCATCTCCACCGTACCAGCTCATTTCCCAGTCGTCTATATCTAGAATTATAGAGTGGCGACTCGCCAGTTTTTTTAGCAGTGATAACCCAAAGCTTGTAGGTTTAGGTTTGACTGCATAAATAATATCCCCATCTATTTTTTTCCAAAGTTTTTGAGCATCCCTCAAAAACCCCGGATAATTTTTACCCGGTATCGCACATACCCGGATATCTCTGGGAGGAATAGCATACAATTCCTTGCCAAACTGAAATCCAACAACTTCTACATCACATTTAAGCTCTCTCAGGACTTGAGCTAAGAAAAAAGCACGAATTGCACCTGCTCCTGACAAATCGCTCACTACTAATGAAACTTTCACTGAGTATTTTGTTTATAACATTTGTTTGATTTTCCTGCTTAACTGAGCTTTTGTCAAGGCGATGGGTAGTCACGCACTCCCGACCAAAGAAACCGGGTTTTTAACTAGGACAAAGGGCAGCAACGAAGTATTTTGGTAAAAAAACCAGTGATGAATCCAGGACTGTTATTCACTCCCGCAATAATTCTCCTAGGTGAATTTTCAGATATATTTTCGGATATGTTGAGGCTAAGTTTTTTTATTGTGGGCTAAATTTTGTTGTTTTTGATGCAGTTTACCAACAAACTTTAATTATTTTAAACGCCAGGGATTGTTAAGTTGATTTGGTAAAAATATTTTAGCAGTGCGATCGAATATTCTAGTAAAGAGCGATCGCGTCACGTTCTTCGCGTACTGAGGGCGGTAAGGATAAGTGCAGTGCATTACTTTAATCGGTTTGTCGATTGTATAAGTGGCTTTCCACTGGTCTAAGTAGTTGTAAACAGGCGACAATGTTTTCATTTTTGGTTTGACCGCTTCGATCCCAGCAGCAAAAGCACCTTTATCTCTCAACATTAGCAGGTTTTGATTACTAATTACTATCTCGAAATATTTCTTAAAATTTTGGAAAAAGTCTTGATTTTTAGTGCTTTTTTTAAAAGCGATAAATCCGCTATTGTATTGAATACTATTTTCGCCCAAAGGTAATCCTACAGATTGCAAAGTCGAGAGAATATCTCGCTCAACTCTTAATAAATGAGCAGCTTTAGCGATTGCAGGTTGTAGATCTTCAGTCACCAGGAAATCCACTTCATCAAGATAGTCAAAAACCTCATCTATTGGCGACAACAAACAAATATCGCAGTCCATATAAATAGTCTTCTCAAAAGGAGAGCCGTCATACAAAGCCACCTTAGCTTGCCGGGAAGCCAAAACAGGATTTTCGTCCGGTGGTGCGGGCTGCAATTTCACATTTCCAAACGCCAGAAGTAAAGGATATAAAATCCGAGGAACTCTATCTATTAAAACAACAATGGGTTCGCGGTGAAACTTCCTGACTGAAGCCAGAAAATGCACGCAGTCTTGAAAAGAGTAAAGACCGGTTAAAATAGTGATAAATCCTTTGGTTTCTAATTTCACTTGTCTCTCTCACTCGCAGTAAGGGACTCCCTATAATAGTTCAATAAAAAATCTAGAAGGCAGAAATAAAGAAAATTTTAATTCTGCCTTCTATCTTTATAGTTCTGCCTGCGAGTGGCGTTTTTGGTGCCACTGCCAAGCATGGGAGATAATGTTCTTAATGTCGGGATATTCAGGAGACCAACCCAAGGTTTCGATCGCCTTTTTGCTGCTACCAACTAAAGCAGGAGGGTCGCCCGGACGCCGCTCACGCTCAACAGCCTTAATCTCTTTTCCCGTCACTTGGCGAGCCGTTTCTATCACCTCTTTCACCGAAAACCCGCCACCGTTGCCCAAATTAAAGAAATCAGATTTGCCACCATTTAGCAAATATTCTAATCCCAAAATGTGAGCGGATGCCAAATCGTTAACGTGAATGTAATCCCGGATGCAAGTACCGTCAGGAGTATCGTAATCCGTGCCAAAAATCGCGATCGAATCTCGTTTCCCCAAAGCAGCGAACAACACCAGCGGGATCAGGTGAGTTTCTGGATTGTGATCCTCTCCTAACAACCCGTTCGGATCGGCCCCAGCCGCGTTAAAATAGCGGAAACAAACAGACTTGAAATCATACGCAGCGTCAAAATCCGACAAAATCCGTTCTACCATTAACTTAGTAGCACCGTAGGGATTGATCGGGTTTTGTGGGTGGTCTTCTGTGAGCGGGATTTTCTGCGGTACACCGTAAGTCGCGCAAGTAGAAGAAAACACAAATTTCTTCACGTCAGCAGCGAGCATTGCTTCCAAAAGGGTAATAGTACCGATGACATTGTTGCGGTAATATTTAGCTGGGTCGGTAACAGATTCGCCCACGTAAGCGTATGCAGAAAAGTGCATTACCGCATCAATTTTATGCGTAGCAAACAGGTTATCGAGAAGAGTGCGATCGCTCGTATCGCCAACTATAAACTCCACCTGCAAAGCCTGCTCTACTATATCTTGGTGACCGTAAGCTAAATTATCCAAAATCACCACACCGTAACCGGCGTTTTTCAGCGCTAATACCGCGTGAGAGCCAATATATCCAGCTCCGCCCGTCACCAAAATAGTTGGTTTGTCTGCACTCATTTTCTTCTGCCTGTTTTTGTAGCTGGGATTGCCAAGAGCCTTGTTAACTTGAGACTGCCACATCAGACGCTTTCACACTAGGCGTGAGCCGGAGAATTCAAGCGAAATATATAGGCTTTGCTGTGCGGGACAGAACGATCGCACTCCTAAACAACGCTTTTTATACTCCAGATAGATGCTGACTGTGCAAGTCTTTCTGTTCAATCGATAAACTTGAGGCGACCAATTTGGATATAATCAAATATCCGATTAATCTGATGTCGATCCTCTTCTGAAATTTTATCATCTGATAGGATAGCCGAAGTCAAAACTAAGTGATCCCGGCGAGTGATCTTACCAGACGCTACAATCCGATCGACTTTTTGAGAAATTGTTAAGTTCGATTTGTTGTGAGATGTTCGCATTTATTCTTCGATCGCTTGTATGCTAAAATAATTAAAGCCGATTGCACTTATTGACCCAAAAATGGTGCGTACCCGACCGTAAATCACTTGGCTCAACAGCATAAATAACGTATCAGAGTTTTACTTCCCAAGATAGATACGCGGACTTAATAAATCTGCAATCAGCTTTCGGATAGCGTTCAGAACTAATTTAATTATATAATATTTTTCCTAGAGAGGCACCTTTCTATGCAGGTTTATCGGCTTCCGGTACTGTCCGACAATTACATTTTCTTGCTGCACGACCCCGATAGCCACACAGCAGCCGTCGTCGATCCAGCACGATCGCAGCCAGTAGTAGAGCAACTGCAAGCACTCGGAGCCGAATTAACCGCAATTTTCAATACCCACCACCACAGCGACCACATAGGCGGCAATCAGGAACTGATCGATCGCTTTCCCCAAATTAAAGTTTACGGCGGCGCAGAAGACCGAGGTAGAATTCCCGGACAGCAAGTGTTTTTACAAGCGGGCGATCGAGTTTCTTTCGCCAACAGAACCGCCGAAGTATTCTTCGTACCCGGTCACACAAAAGCTCACATCGCCTACTATTTCCCCCCCCGCAACCCAGGCGAAACCGGCGAATTGTTCTGTGGCGACACTTTATTTGCTGGAGGCTGCGGCAGACTATTTGAAGGCACTCCAACTCAAATGGTAGCCTCCCTCGGGCAACTGCGAAACTTGCCCGACAATACTAGAGTTTGGTGCGCCCACGAATACACGCTGAACAACCTGCAATTTGCCTTGAGTGTGGATGGCGACAATCCCGATTTACAGCAGCGCTTCGCCGAAGTCAAGGAAGCGCGGAGTCGATCGCAACCTACAATACCATCATCGATCGGCCTCGAAAAAAGCACAAACCCATTTTTGCGCTGGGATTTTCCCCAGATCCAATCAGCCGCCAACACCCGCGATCCAGTGCAAACCTTCGCTCGATTGCGCGGCATGAAAGACCAATTTTGACCTTAAAGTTTTTGTTTCTTCAGATAACTCTTAAACTTGAGTATTGGTTCGCTCAACCATCGGTCAAGTCTTTTGTATTTTACCTGAAAGCTCGACAGCCCCTTAAACTTATGGGGAATTTTTTTCAGTTCGTCCTTAAACGGTGTCTGAGACAACATATCAAGCCATAATTGATTGGGGGCGGAGCTTTCCCACGGTTTCGGTCTTGACATAAAGTGCATCACTTTACTTGACATATCATCAGTCTTGTGGTTGTTCCATATTTGATCTAATTGCTTCCACCTTCCCACTAAAACTGAATTTAATGCACCTTGATCGCGATCGCCCCAAACGTGAAACCTAGCGTTTTGGAGCAACTTTTCGGACAGTTGCTCTTCCTCCCAAAGCTTCATGTTGTAAACTAAAACACCACTATTGAAATAAGGGTTTCGATCTTGATAATTGTTGGGATTTCCCCAGACGTTGGCTGCGGCTGCTATCGGCAGAGTTTGAAAATCTAGGTTCCACAGCCCCTCTAAGCTACCCAGAACGATCGTATCGCTGTCGAGCCAAAGTAGCCTTTCTGTTTCTTTGGTATATTTTCGCGGCTCCAATTTAACGTAAGGAAGTTTAGAAGCTGATACCGAAAGAAGTTGGTCGTAATTAGATTGCAATTCTTGCCATTCAATCTTGTATTTGCAGCAATTCTGTAACTGTTCCTTTTGCTGTGAATATATCCTGGTAGATACAACGCTAATTTTGACAGGCTCCTCCCCCGATTTGCTAACATTCAGATCTACAGACTTGAGAAGTGCTGCTAACCCCAGAATATAGGTGCGATCGGCGGCTGTGAATATGTGCATACGATTAAGTTTGTGGGATGAACGGCAAACGTGACACAAACGTTGGGACTGGAGGAAGCAGGCGACCCTGTATTGAGGTAAATGCGAGCGCCCGTTTACCGTTGAGACGAACAAAATCTTGCCTAAATTTCCGGTTAGATTTACACAAAGAAACGGGGTTTCTAAGTAGGTAGGCGCAAATAAAGTTTACAATGTAACAGAATGTAAGGCGGGCATAACTAGAGCAATTGCTTCGTTTCACTCGCTGCGAGAGAGGGGTTATTTATTTTCAAGCTTCATCTACTTATTTATCTGTGTGCAAGTGCCATCTGTTCGCACCCGAAAACGAGCAACAGCCATTGGTAATATGCAGCCACGCGAAAAATAATGAGATGGACTAACCTGGCATTTGAAACAGCCAGAAAATTCCTCGTCGCCTGCGCTGAATCCCGCAAATGGTTCAGACGTGGGACTCTACGATAAAATAAATTGTCTAGAGATCGATATTACCGCACAACGATCGACATCCATCTTAGGTTTGAAGAGTCATCCTGCTCCAATCAAAAGTTCCTCTGGTTATTTCCCTATTATTGCTCGCGAGTTGCTTTGCCCAAAGTAAAATAAGCGTTGTTAGAAACCGATGCAAAACCCACGCAATACTGAACCCCAAGTAAAAATCGACCCCTCTGTTTCAGCGGATTCTAACAAAGCCTTCTACCCAGCCGCGCCTTTGCCAACTGATGTAGGGATGGTTCTGCAATTGGCAGATGGTAGCATTCAGGGGTGCAATTCTCACGCCCAGGATCTGTTGGGGATGACAGCACAACAGATGCTCTTATGCACTTCAATCAACAGTCGGTGGCAGACTCTGCGTGAAGATGGCTCGGATTTTCCCGGCGACACACATCCGGCGATGGTGGCGCTGCAAACCGGGCAACCATGTTTAAATGTCATCATGGGCTTCGATCGGCCACAGGGAGAATTGATTTGGTTGACGCTCAATTCTCAACCTTTATTTCAGGGAGATCGATCGACTCCCTATGCGGTAGTAACAACCTTCACTCCTATCGCTCAACAAAAGCCCGAACCAGTCTGTAACGCGCCCGCGCAACAACTCTCAGACACCCTCGAAAGTATTTCGGACGGGTTCTTTGCTTTGGATCGAGACTGGCGATTTACCTACCTCAATTCGCAAGCGGCACGGTGGCTGAATCGACCCTCGAAAGATTTGATTGGCCGCAGGATTTGGGAAGAGTTTCCCGAATCAGTGGGCAGTTTGTTTGAGCAGGAATATCGCCACGCCGCCACATTCCAAGTTACAGTTAGTTTTGAATCTTTTTATCCACCGCTCAATGCTTGGTATGCGGTACGTGCCTATCCAATCCCATCGGGGCTTGCCGTTTATTTTCAAGATGTGACTCAGCAGAAGGCGGATCGGGCTGTTTTTATTCAACAAGCCCAAACAGCACACCAACAACTAGCAGAAATCGAGGCAATTTATGCTAGTGCGCCGATCGGACTTTGCTTTATAGATACCGAGTTGCGGTTTGTCCGCCTCAACGATCGCCTAGCAGAAATTAACCGAGTTCCAGCAACCGCCCACATCGGCAAAACATTGCGCGAAATCTTGCCAGAAATGGCAGATGATTTAGAGCCGCTTTACCGACAAGTTATTGAAACTAAAATACCACTCCAACAGCTCGAAGTTCGCGGGACGAACTCAGCACAGCCGGGAGTCGATCGCGATTGGCTGTTGAGTCTCTATCCGCTGAGGGCCGAGGACGATCGCGTTTTGGGCGTGAATGTGACGGTGCATGAAATTACCGATCGCAAAGCTACCCAAAAAGAAATTCAACGGCTCAACCAAGAACTAGAGCGACGAGTTAATGAACTGCAATCGATACTTGATGCTGTACCTGTCGGTATTACGATCGCCGACGACCCACAGTGTCAAGTAATTCGCGCTAACCGGTTTGCCCAGTCGATGTTGAAAGTGTCGCCCGATACCAATGTTTCTGGAACCGGAGAGCAAGCGGCAGTCCTTCCGTTTAAACGACTCCGCAACGGACAGGAAATTCCGGGAGAACAACTCCCCATGCAACTAGCCGTGGCTTCCGGCGTCGAAGTGCGAGATGTGGAAATTCAAATGGTGCGCGAGGACGGGGCGGCCTTTGATTGGTTGGTGAATGCGGTGCCGTTATTTGACGAACAAGGCGCAGTTCGCGGCTGTGTGGCGGCGTTTATGGATATTAGCGATCGCAAACAAGCTCTTGCTGCTTTGCGCCGTTCCGAGGAACGCTATCGCACTTTGTTTGAGTCCCTAGACGAAGGTTTTTGCGTCATCGAAATGCTGTTTGACGAAAACGAAAAGCCGATCGATTACCGCTTTTTGGAAGTCAATCCGGCCTTCTTGAAACAAACCGGACTAGAACAACCTGTGGGTCAAACGGTGCGACAGCTCGTTCCGGATATCCAAGATTATTGGTTTGAGATTTACGGCAAAGTCGCGCTGACGGGGGAACCCCTGCGCTTTGAGCACGGCTCGAAAGTCATGAACCGCTGGTTCGATGTTTTGGCGTTCCGCACTGCTGAGCCACAGAGCCGACAAGTCGCCATACTTTTCAAAGAAATCAGCGATCGCAAACAATCGGAGAATCGGTTGCGGCAGCAGGAAGAACAACTGCGGCTGTTCGTCAAACATTCGCCTGCGGGAGTGGCGATGTTTGACCGCCAGATGCGGTATATGCTGGTGAGCGACCGCTGGCTGTCAAGTTACGGGCTCGGCGATCAAAACATTGTGGGCCGATCGCACTACGACATCTTTCCCAATTTGCCCGATCGTTTTAAACAAATCCACCAGCGCTGTCTGGCGGGAGCAGTCGAAATCTGCCAAGAAGATCAGTTTCCCCGCCCTGATGGCTCGCTCGACTGGGTGCGCTGGGAAATTCATCCTTGGCGAACCAACACCAATGAGATTGGCGGCATCATGATTTTTTGCGAAATCATCACCGAGCGCAAAAACGCTGAACTTGCGCTGCAAGCGGCCAACCAACAAGTCAGCAATATTCTAGAAAGTATTACCGATGCCTTTATGGCGCTCGATTCACAATGGCGCTATACCTACGTTAATGCCACTGCTGAAAAACTGCTTTCTCGCTCTCGATCGGACTTGCTAGGTCGATCGATCTGGGAGGTATTCCCCGCCGAGCGAGAATCCAATTCGAGGACATATCAAGAATTCCATCGAGTCGTTAACGAGCAAGTTTCTGTCAAGTTTGAAGAGTATTCGCCCTCGCTCCAGATGTATATAGAAGTGAGCGCCTATCCTGCTGCCGAAGGACTTACGGCTTATTGGAGCGATATTAGCGATCGCAAACACACAGAAGAAGAACTGCGGCAAAAAAATGCGATTTTGAATGTGATTAACGAGTCAGCGCCCACGCCAATTTTTGTCAAAAATCGAGAAGGACAGATTATTTATGCAAATCCAGCCACGCTGGAAATAATGGGCAAACCTGCTTCTGAAGTAATTGGTGGTCGCGATATCGATTTATACCCAGTAGTAGAACTTGCAGCCAGAGTCACGGAAAACGATCGGCGCATTATGGAATCTGGACAAACAGAAGTCCTCGAAGAATCTCACGATGGCATTCGGACATTTCTGGTAATGAAAGCTCCCTACCGCAATCAGGCGGGAGAAGTCATCGGCTTGATTGGCATCTCCAGCGACATCACAAATCGCAAACGAGCAGAAGTCGCCCTGCAAGAACAAACTAAGTTACTGCAAGTAATTATTGACAGCATTGGTGATGGTTTGATTTTGGCCAACCAACAAGGGGAGTTGGTGTTGTTTAACCGAGCCGCCGTAGGCATATTCGGCCCGCTATCGAATGAAAAATCCTATGAGGAATGGTCGAGCACCTACGGACTATTTTTGCCTGACAAAAAAACCCTTTTCCCCAACGCTGAACTACCTCTAGCCAGAGCAATCAAAGGTGAATATGTCAATGATGTAGAGGTATTTGTGCGCCGCGAAGATTCCGAAGGTCGCTGGATCAGTATCAGCGGTTATCCGGTAGTTGATACTAGCAGCGAAATCAAAGGCGGAGTGGTTGTCTGTCGGGATATCACAGAACGCAAACAAGCCGAAGCAGCGCTGCAAGAAAGCGAAGAACGATTCCGCAATATGGCTAACAACGCTCCTTTTATGGTATGGGTAACAGACTCCACAGGCTATTGCACTTTCCTGAGCGAAAGCTGGTATGAATTCACAGGTCAAACAGAGGAAACTGGTTTGGGATTCGGTTGGGTAAACGCGGCGCATCCAGAAGACCGAGAACAGGTCAAAAAAGCATTTTTGACAGCCAACGAACGCCAGGAACCTTACCGCGTAGAATTTCGCGTCGGGCGCAAGGATGGCGGATATTCTTGGGCGATCGATGCGGCTGCTCCCAGATTTTCCGAAAGCGGACAATTTGAGGGTTATATCGGCTCTGTTATCGACATTACAGAGCGCAAACAAGTGGAAACCGAGCGCGATATGGTTCTGCAATTAGAACAAACTGCTCGCGCGGAAGCCGAGCGAGCTAACCGCATTAAAGACGAGTTTCTGGCGGTGCTTTCTCACGAGTTGCGATCGCCCCTGAATCCGATTTTAGGCTGGTCGCAACTGCTCGTCGGTGGCAAGCTGAACGCGAGTCAAAGTGCCAAGGCTTTTGAGACGATCGAGCGCAACGCCAGACTACAATCTCAACTAATCGAAGACTTGCTTGACGTGTCTCGGATTCTGCAAGGGAAACTCAGATTGAATGTCGCTCCGGTGAATGTGGCAACCATTATCATGTCTGCTTTGGAAACCGTGCAATTAGCAGCCGAAGCCAAAAAAATTCAAATTCAAACAATTTTAAATCCCGATGTCGGGCCAATTCTCGGCGATACAAGTCGCTTGCAGCAAATTGTCTGGAATTTGCTGTCAAACGCGGTGAAATTCACGCCCGAAGGCGGTCGAGTTGAAGTTCGATTAATGCAAATCGAAGGCCAAGCTCAAATTCAAGTCATAGACACTGGTAAAGGCATTCTTCCCAATTTCTTGCCTTATGTTTTTGACCATTTCCGACAAGAAGATGGCGCTACAACTCGCAAATTTGGCGGCTTGGGATTGGGATTGGCGATCGTCCGCCAACTCACTGAACTTCACGGCGGAACGGTGTTTGCAGAAAGCGCCGGAGAAGGTCAAGGAGCGACGTTTACGGTGAGATTACCGCTTTTAAATGATGATTCTAGAAGGCAGGAGGAGGAAGAACGTCATGGGGCTGCTCCTCCCGAGCTCTCATCCTTGCCGCTAGCTGGATTGAGAATTTTGGTGGTAGATGATGAGCCTGACTCGCGAGATTTTGTTGCTTTTGTGCTTGAGGAAGCGGGTGCAGAGGTGATTTCCCTGTCATCTGCTGCTGAGGCGCTAGAGTCTATCGAACAAACTGCGCCGGATTTGCTCGTCAGCGACATTGGAATGCCGCATATGGATGGGTATATGTTGATCGATCGCATCCGCACTCAGCTTGCGCCTGAGTATCGGCAGTTGTTGGCGATCGCCTTAACGGCCTATGCTGGAGAAGCGAACGAGCGCCAAGTTTTGCAAGCCGGATTTGACAAACACTTAGCCAAGCCGATCAATCCGACCGAGTTAGTTGCTACTGTAGCGCGATCGATCATCGCCAAGCGCCTTGAAAATAAAGCCTGAGTGCTCGGTAAGACATTGGACTGTAGTTGATTTGGCTCATTACAGCACCCCCGTTTTGCGTAATTTCAAACTGAATTTGCCCGTTAAAAATATTATGCCTGTTTCTTCCCTCGAACCTCGAATCTCGAACCTCGAATCTCAACATCCATCGGTTACATCCGTTATATCCGTTACATCCGTTAAATAATCCGTTGCCGAACTTCCTTGCGATCGCCCCTCAAACTTCGCTATTATAAAAAGTTGCAGTTAAAATCCCAGAACCCACGATCATGGCCAAGCGCGTCCAATTAGTTTTAAATAAAGATGTCAGCAAACTCGGTAAAGCTGGCGACGTTGTAGAAGTAGCTCCGGGCTACGCCCGCAACTACCTAGTACCCCAAGGAATGGGATTTAAAGCCACTCCGGGCATTCTGAAGCAAGCAGAGCGCCGCCGTGAAGAAGAAAGAGTGCGCCAGCTAGAGCTCAAGCAGCAAGCTGAAGTCCGCAAAACCGCCCTCCAATCGGCTGGGCCTTTCATCATCTCCAAGCAAGTTGGCGAAGCTGACGCGATTTTTGGTACTGTCACCAACCAAGAAGTAGCAGAACTGATTTTCAACTCTACCAGTCAAGAAGTCGATCGGCGCGGCATTACTCTGCCCGAAATTCGCCAAACTGGTACATACAAAGCTGAAATCAAACTACACGCAGAAGTTACCGCCGAAGTTGATATTCAAGTTGTTCCGATGTAATTAAGAGTCATCAGTCATTAGTTGTTAGTCATTAGTCATTAGCTAACAACTAAGCACTGCTAACTTGCGAAGTGAGTAACGCCTTCCTTACAGATTGAGAACTGACGACTAATAACTGGCAACTAATAACTAATGACTGAGAACTATTGACTAATGAGCGATTTGATGCCGACAAATATAGAGGCAGAAGAAGCAATTTTGGGCGGGATTTTAATTGACCCCGAAGCTATTTCCCGAATTGCCGAACTGCTGCGACCGGAGTTTTTTGCCATCACCGCTCATCAAGTCATTTATCGATCGGCATTAGGGCTATTTTTACAGGGCCAACCTACCGATTTAATGACGGTAACAACTGCGCTAACCGACCGCAACCAGTTAGAGCAAGTAGGAGGACTAACTAAATTAGCACAATTAGTCGATCGCACAGTTTCCGCAGTCAACATCGACCAATATGCAGTTTTAGTTGAAGACAAATATCAGCGCCGCAAATTAATCGAAGCTGGCAACAACATAGTACAATTAGGTTACGAGACGGCAACACCACTAGAAACAGTCTTAGACCGCGCCGAACAAGAAATTTTCAGCATAACTCAAGAACGCCCGCAACAGGATTTAGTATCGATCGGCGAAACATTAAACCAAACATTTCAAGACCTAGAAAATCGCAATGAAGGGCTGACACTTCCCGGTATACCCTGCGGCTTTTATGACTTAGATGCCATGACAGGAGGCTTTCAGCGATCGGATTTAATCATCGTTGCAGCCAGGCCGGCGATGGGAAAGTGCTGTACAGATGAGTCAGTTATAGTACAAAGCGATGGAAGCCTTGTTACCATTGAAGAAATCTATCAAAAACGTCAAGCTGAATTACTAACATTAGGAGAAGATTGGCAATTTCACCTAACTAGACCATCAGGTTTTATAGATGATGGAATTAAGCCTGTATTTCGGGTAACAACAAGGCTGGGACGTTTTATAGAAACTACAATTACGCACCCATTTTTAACAATTAAGGGATGGCGGCAGTTGGCCGAAGTACAAGCAGGCGATAAAATTGCTGTCCCCCGCAGGATGAATGTTTTTGGTCAAGAAACCATCCGCTCCTGTGAAGTTAAGTTATTGGCTTATCTAATTGGCGATGGGTGTTTGACACGCAGCGCGCCGAAGTTCACCAATGGAAATACTGCTATCCTACAAGATTTTGCTGAAGCTGCTACTAGCTTCGGAGGTCTGAAGCTGCGATTCAGCGAGCAAGAGAAGCGCACACCAGAATATTGTATAATGGGCGATCGAGAAGGTTACACAGAGAAAATAGAGCTCTTTGGTGGGAATCTACAAAAACTCCTTGAAGAACGAAATTTGTCTGTTCCAGAATTCGCTCAAAAATTGGAAGTTCCACCTGTTTTAGCCTGGTCTTGGGTACAAGGAATTGCATTCCCAAATCAAGAATTATTTAGTCGCATCTGTGAAATTTTAGAAGTAGAACCAAAACAGCTAACCGGGCCCGGAATGGATGCTATTAATACAAAACATAAAAATCCTCTGAGACATTGGTTAGAAGAATTAGGTCTGATGGGCAAAAATGCTCACCAGAAAACAGTACCAGAAATAGTTTTTAAATTGGAGCGATCGCAAGTTGCCCTTTTTCTCAACCGCCTCTTTTCAACAGACGGCTGGGCAACCGTGCTTACCAGCGGTCAATCTCAACTAGGCTACTGTTCTGTCAGCGAAGGACTAGCCAGACACGTACAGCATCTACTGCTGAGATTTGGCATCATTGCCGCCCTCAAAAAGCGTTCGGTAAAATACAAAAATACTCGCATACAAGCTTGGCAAATCGATATTACTGATGCCAAATCAATCAAAACATTCATATCAGAAATTGGCATTTTTGGCAAAGAGGTAGCATTATTCAAAGTAAAAGAAGCATTAGAAAATAAAGAATACCAAACTAGCCGCGATTTAATTCCTGTCGAGGCGTGGGAATACCTAGCATTAGCAAAAGGCAACGAATCTTGGGCATCCTTAGCAAAACGCGCAGGTATCAAAGGTCATTCAAATATCCACGTTGGTAGACGTGCGCTGTCCAGGGAAAAATTTTTAGTTTTAGCAACGGCTTTAGATAATTTATGGCTGAAACAACTGGCAGATAGCGAGGTTTACTGGGATGAAATTGTTTCCATCGAACCGATGGGAAACAAGCAAGTCTACGACTTAACTATCCCGGAGACGCACAATTTTGTGGCTAACGATATCTGCGTTCACAATACTGCTTTCTGTACCAACATCGCCCACCACATCGCCGCTGGACAGCAGAAATTGCCGGTTGCTGTTTTCAGCTTAGAAATGTCGAAAGAACAGCTAGTGCAGCGCATCCTGTCCAGCGAAGCCAAAATAGAAAGTAACCGATTGCGATCGGGTAGAATCAGTCAAAACGAATGGGAACCAATCAGTACAGCCATTGGCAACTTATCAGAATTGCCGTTGTTTATTGACGATACTCCCAATATTACCGTCACAGAAATACGATCGAAAGTCCGCCGCCTCCAAGCAGAACAAGGCGGAACTCTAGGATTAGTCTTGCTAGATTACCTGCAATTAATGGAAGGTACAAGCGACAACCGCGTGCAAGAACTATCTCGAATTACTAGAAGTCTTAAAGGTTTAGCCCGCGAACTCAACGTGCCGATTATTGCCTTATCTCAGTTGAGTCGGGGTGTGGAAGCGAGGACAAACAAGCGACCGATGATGTCTGATTTGAGAGAAAGTGGATCGATCGAGCAAGACGCAGATTTAGTAATTATGCTCTACCGCGATGAATACTATAACCCTGATTCGCCCGATCGCGGAATTGCAGAAGTAATTATTACCAAACACAGAAACGGCCCCACAGGAATTATCAAACTATTATTTGACGCCCAATATACCTGCTTTCGCAATCTGGCATCTCCGAAGCGATCGTAAATCCACCAGGGCTTATAGCAATCCTCGCATCATTTGTGAATTTCTTACTCCCTCCCCTTGATAAGGGGAGGGTTGGGGTGGGGTAAAAAGTTTACGACTCCTGCAAGGATTGCTATATATTATGTCAGTTGAATTGGCAGTTATAAAATTTTGTCGCTCAAGTGGGGGGCGGGTTTATAGATATTGTCGAGGTGAATGGAAGATTGTTGGTGAAACCTGCCACTACCAATATTGTGGTTAATTTACCAGAGGTGATAAGCTAATGTGCAGCTAACTTTTACAGTCAAATTTGATGAAATTATTGTGGGGTGGGCGTCTCGCCCGCCTGAAAAATACAACTTAAATGCGGAACAGCTTATTACACAGAAACCCGGTTTCTTAAAAAAAACCGGGTTTCTAAACACCGTAAAAGTTTTACGTTGAATTAGGTTTTGAGCTACCTAGCCAGCGATTTTCAACAATTCCACATCAAAAATCAGCGTAGCATTAGGAGGAATCACCCCGCCCGCACCGCGAGCACCGTAACCGAGTTCAGGGGGAATAATCAACTTGCGGCGGTCTCCAACTTTCATCGTACCGACACCTTCATCCCAACCCTTAATTACTTGACCTACGCCAATTTTGAACTGAAAAGGAGAATTGCGATCGCGAGAACTGTCAAACTTCGTGCCATCCTCCAAAGTTCCAGTGTAGTGCACGACAACCGTCTGCCCGGTTTTTGGAGTCGCCCCATTACCCTCTTTCAATTCAACATATTTCAGACCGGAATCGGTGGTGACAGTTTTCTCAGTATTATCAGTCATGTTATTGCCAGCGATAGTAGCTGGTACCTTCGGTAAAGTAGCATCCGCTACTAGCAAGCTATTCTCATTCAAAGACTGCGCTGACAACTTCTCAATAGCAGTCTCGGGTAAAAGATTGTTCAATTCGGCTGCAACTGCTTGGGACCCAGAACCGCCCATTTGAGCGACTATCAAAAACAAAAAGCAAACCAGCATTACCCCCAAGCTGACTAGAACTCCTCGCAAAATTAATCCTCCTGATACTTTTAACCGCGATATCTTAGATATCTAAGACATCTACAACAACAAGAAATAGAAAATTTTATCTGAACTTTTCCACCAAAAAACGGCAGATACCAGATAATTTTCAAGGCAAAAGTATGAAGTCAGAATGTTTGTAATTCTACATAAATGGCTTCTACATGAGTGCCTTTTTTAGCCTTCTGGCTTCGGGTGACAATCTTATCACAAGATAACAGCGAACTCCTCGCGGGCGTTAGCGAAGCCCTCGAAGAGGATCGAACTCAGCGCCAGTTACGGTTTTCTAAATCCCGCATCTGACGTTCCAAACGATCGAGCCTTCCGCGCAACTCATCCATTTCGGACTGTCGGGGGACTCCCATATCTTGGAGAATATTCCGCAATTGCCGCTGCAACTGCGTATCCCAATTGCCCTGCTCAGACTTGAGCTGCTCCGTCATGTCATCGACAAAGGTTTTGGCTTGCTCGGGATTGATTTTGCCATCTTTGACCCATTGCTCGCTAGCTTCCTGCAATTTCTCGGCTACCAGGGAGGTAGTACCAATGCCCAGCATTACCAGTTGTTTGAGTAAGTTGCTATTGTTATCCATAGATTTTTCCTAATGTTTGCCCTTTCATACCCGATCGGCTCAGGTAGCCTGCTGTCGCTGCGAAACCATCTGTAAACTTAAAGTTACATCAGCGCACACCTACCTTTCTATTTTGGAGCATCAAGCCGCCTGATGGCGAGCCGATCGCGCTAATCGGCGTTCGGAAAACCCCCTAATGAGCCTACCCACCACCTTACCCCATAACCCTGCTGTCTATGCCTGATTGCCCCCGCTGCCACCAACCTGTAGACGCCCGAGCGCTCGCCTGTCCGCACTGCAAAATCACTCTCAAAGCTTTCGGTCATCCGGGTATCCCTCTTTATCGATCGAAACCCGAAGAATTTCTGTGCACTAACTGTATTTATCACGACGACGACACTTGCAACTACCCGCAGCGTCCCTTTGCCAAAGAATGCACGCTTTATCACGATCGAGCTGAGCCACTTGTGCCACAGACGAGCCCTTACAGCAGCGGCGACGGGCTGCAATCGATCAAAACTTGGTGTCAGCGCCATCTGGTTTGGTTAGCATTATTAGGTTTAATTATTATTAGCATTGCTCTGTCGATTTAATCGGATTGTACAAAGCGTAGAATAGACATATCTCTGTTAATCTGGGTTGCTCTATTATTCTGTAAATTATTCATGAGCTACGTATTCGGCATCGACGGCGGCGGCACTAAAACTATCTGCCTTTTAATGGATGACAACCACCTTGTTTTAGGACGGGGGGAAGCAGGGCCGTCAAATTATCAAACCCTGGGAATTGAGACAGCCAAACAATCCATTCAATTGGCGATCGAACGAGCAGTTCTGTCCGCTCAGGTCGAGGCTGTAGGCAATCTCAACATAGAAGCAATTGGTCTGGGACTAGCAGGCGTCGGGCGTCCAAAAGATCGTGAAATAGTGCAATTTGTAGTGCAGAACTTGCAGTTTACGAATACTTTACCAGTAACCCGATCGTTCCTGCCCAGGAATATAGTAATTTCCAGCGACTGCGCGATCGCACTTGCTGGCGGTACAGGCCATCCAGTGGGTATCGCCGTTATTTCAGGAACCGGTTCGATTGTTTTCGGGCAAAACCGTCACGGGAAAACTAAACGAGTCGGCGGTTGGGGATATATTTTAGGCGATGAAGGCAGCGGATATAACATCGCCCTTCAGGGTTTGCAAGCTGCTTTGAAGTTCTATGACGGACGCGAAGATTTTACCGTGCTTGCGGAAAAATTTCAAAAGCATTTAGGCCTCAATAACCTAGAAGAATTGGTAGAAGTCGTTTACGGGCGCGGTTGGGGAGTCAAAGAAATTGCAGCTTTAGCGCCGATTGTCGAGGGAGCAGCAGCAGAGGGCGATCGCGTCGCTGACAGCATTATCAATAATGCTGTGGCAGAATTAACCTATGCAACAAAAATAGCCATTTCAGCGCTATTTAACCAAACAGAAGAATTTGAAATTGTGATCGTAGGAGGTGTGTGGGGCGGCGAGGCAAATTGCCGAGGTCGGTTTGAAGCGGCCATAAGTGCGATCGCCCCAAAGGCTAAGGTTATCTCGCCCCGATACGAACCAGCTTTCGGTGCTGGATTGTTAGCTTTAAACGCTCTCAACAATTAACCTGGCGATCCCAGCCTTCGTGCTGGAATTTCACATTAACTCATTAGAGGCTAAGGGGAGGATGAATGGAAATCGCTCCTTTATCCTCCTTATCTTCCCACTCTTGCCGATTTTATCTATTTTTCCAAATTTTAAAAGTTTCGATTATCTACCTTATCTTCCCAACTTGTAGAATTCCAGCCTGCCATAATCAAAACATCAGATGAATGCGAAACAAGAAACAAATTTAGCAGTATTGCGTTCCTAAGTAAACAAAAACCGCAGCAAGGAGACAATTTATATGATTACTTCTCAAAAATGGCGTTCAGCAACAGCAGCAATCCTCGCACTGGGCATTACAGTTGGAACCAGCGCGCCGCTGGTGGTAGCTACTCCCGCAGAAGCCCAACAACGAATTTCACAATTTGATAGCATCCGAATTCCGTCGGGCAGTGTAATTCCAGTTAGCTATGAAAAAGACAAAATAGTTGTCACCCGGGAAGAAACTGCACCTTTAACTTTAACAGTGGCGCGAGACATCCGCACACCTCAAGGCAGAGTATTAATCCCCGGAGGCAGCCAGATAGTCGGGACACTGCAACCTGTCAGAAGAGGCAATCAAATCGGTACTCAATTTGTTGCCAGAGAGTTAATTATCAGCCGCCGCCAACGCTATCGGATTGATGGCTATTCGGGAATTATTACCCGAAGCGAAAGAGTCCAAAAAGGTGCTGGCACAGGTTCATTAGCGCAAGGTGCAGCATTGGGTGCAGCAGCAGCAGCAGCACTAGCAGGCATTACCGGTGACAAAGCCATCGCCACGGAAGAAGTATTGGGAGGCGCTGGGATCGGCGCTATAGCTGGAGTATTGTTGGGGCGGCGCAGCGTTGACGTGCTCGTGATTCGCCCGGAACAAGATTTGGCAGTGACATTGCGATCGGACATCGTACTCCGCTAATATTGGAATCTTCGGATTAATTATTTGCAGTAAAACATTGTCGATAGCTAACTTGTGGTCTCCCGATAATTGGCTAGGCATACTGTTAAGGTTGTGCCTAGCCATGTTTGTTGGCGGAATTATTGGATGGGAGCGCCAACTCAGAAACAAACCAGCGGGCTTGAGAACTCATATGCTAGTAAGTATGGGTTCTGCACTGTTTGTTTTAATGCCGCTGGCAATGGGTAAAAATGAAAACGGAGGAGATGCTGTAGCGCGCGTAATTCAAGGCATTGCTGCCGGGATTGGGTTTTTAGGAGGTGGAGAAATCCTGCGGCAAAATCAACAGGAAATAGGCAAAGTTGAAGTTCACGGGCTCACCTCTGCCGCCGCTATTTGGGTGTCAGCAGCTTTAGGAACGGCTGCTGGATGCGGGTTGTGGCAACTGGCATTAATTGGCGCTTTCATGTCGCTGTTTGTTCTGAGAGTAATTAAAGAGTTAGAGCGTCGGAGGCGTAGGAAATAGTCTCAGTGATGATCTAAAATTGGGTATTATAACCGTTATAAAGTTTGTAGTGACGACGGAAGTACGAGCGAGTTTTATGATAGTTAAATTCCTCACTACTAACTAATTTTATTGCGGTCGATGGAGGGGAAATAATATTAGCTGTTTCATACCAACTCCAGTTAATCACTGCTCATAAATTGTTTGCCCTCATCCCAGCCATACCTGGCAAAATGGTGAAAAAGGGGCGTTGCACAATTTGAGGATGATTATTGTGGGCATTGGTGTCAACTTAACGTTAAATTCTCATTCCGGCTCTTTTTGAAACAAGAGCCTCAAAGCGAAAGTCCTCGCTATGAGGACTAATGAGTTCTTCAGTCCTCTTTGAGAGGACTTTAGCTATGAGACAGGGAATTCATTCCCTGGCGGACTTCCGGGTGAGCGGGAGGACTGGCGGACTAAAAGCTTAACTTGACACTCATGTATTGTGGAGTGTTCCGCCTGGTGTGAAAATACACGCCTTCGGGCTACGAGAGTCCATTCCACAAAAAAACAATCAAAATCATCTCGCAATTATGCAATGTCTAAAAAGTGGCTCAAACGCTTGAAATCTCTGCTTGGGGCGATCGATAAATCTTCTTTATTTGATAGAGTATTAACAATACATAACATCTCAAGAATAATGCTCAATTTTTACGAAGCAAACACTTTGACTACAGCTTGACAGGTCTGGTCATCCAAGCCTGACCTTTGACGAGTGAAGTCCTCACTATCCACTTACATATTCATTTTAATATTTATTATTTCAATTTTAGTTACTTTGGTCAAAAACCATTGAACCAAACTACCAATATTTTTTAAATTAATTAGTATATAAATCAGCAATATAATTATATTTTACCAGCCTTGATGAACTAGAAAAATTAATTAATATTCATATCGCCCGAGGACTGAAGAAAAAAATTAATTTCTATCCGGGAAATTTGGCATTTTCATCAATTCCAAAGACTCTTGCCTCACGCGACCCGCCATCGCAGCTAATTGCAAGCTCATAAAAGCATTCAAATCTTCCAAATCACACTGGGCAGAGGAAAAAACCTTCTGCATTTCATTTTCCGCTTCCAAACTCAGATAGCCAGCGGCAATAGCTTGTTTTACAACTTCACGAATCTGCACGGTAGAAATGTCCCTTACTAAATTTTCACTAATCAAAAGCCCGCTAATTACTAACAGGAAGTTTCGGAAGCCGTCTCGCCAAAGATTTCAAATTTTTTCAGCTCGCGAGACTCTTGTTTCACTCCTCCGGACATAGCTGCTAGTTGCAAAGCCATAAAAGCATTTAAGTCTTCCAAGTCATACTTGGTGGTAGTTAACATCCCCCGCAGTTGATTTTCGGCTTCAAGGGTTAGATAGCCTAGAGCCAGAGCTTGCTGGGCGAGATCGCGAATTAGTACCATAACACTTCGGGATTTTATTGGTTCAAGCCTCAGTATCAACTGTTTTCACAGAATCAGCAGTGACGGCTATTGCTCGATAGGTGTGACATTGTTACGGGCCACTCGTGACAGCCGGAGTCACAGAGTGTGACTAAGTATTTGCACGGTTGTGATGGCGATCACGCGGGGGATGCCAGAGGAGGAGTGTCCGAGTGGGGAGTCGGAGAGTGTCCGGGTGTCTGGGTGGGGGAGTCGGAGAGTGTCCGAGTGGATGAGTCGGAGAGGGGGAGCATTTTTCTTTTTCCCTGCGACTAATGACTGATGACTACTGCCTTCTACCTTCAGAAGACGCTCAACGTCTATAATCAGCAAGTTAAATATTTACGGCAAGACATATGGAACTAGCTCATAAAGATTTGCTACAACAAATAGCCCGACTATCGGAAACTTATGCTAATTTGGCCGATCGCCTCTCCCAAGCAGCAAAACAACTGCAAGACTCCGGCCTTCCTCCCTCTGACAGCTTGCTGCAAGAAGTAGCAGCCTACAGCCGCAACTTTGCCGCAGTCCAAAAACAAGCTCTCGAACTCAACAAATCCGCGATCGCGCCGGGGGAAATTGCTTCCCTCAAAGACATTCAAAACTTAGTTCAGACAGCAGCAGCTTCTGAAGGTAAAGCAGAAATTCGCGATGCAGCATTGAAAGTGATCGATCGAGTATTGGCGATCGCCCACCGCGAACAAAGCGACTTCGCCCCCTTACAATCAGTTCATGCCAGAGCCCGCGAACTGCAGCGCGCGATTTCCGAATCAACCCCAACTCAACTGCATTCCGACGCAGAATCCTTAGTCAGCGGCAAACACCCAGTTTCAGCAGTGCTGGCCCTGGTGGAACAGCAAGACAAATTAGACGACGAACAGTGGGTAATTCTCGAAGAAACAGTTAGCGCTGCTTTTGGCAAACAAATAGCCGTAGCCATTTCCAGAGGCAAATTAACCATTGCTGAGATGGTAAAAGCAGCACCTGCAAAAGTCGAACCCGCATTTAAAGCAGCGCCAGAACAAAAAATCAGCGCCGAACCTTTGCCAGAAGTGATTGTCATCCCGTCAGGAAATGTGGCGCCGAAACAAGTTACAGTTGCGCCACAGATCCAGATTTTGGAATCCCCCGCACCTTCTGCCCCCATGCACGAGGTAATTATTGTTCCCAGCGTGGAAGTACCTAAGTCTCTTCAGACAACCGGTTCGGGTAACATTGTTTTTGGCGCACCCCGGAACCTTCAACCAGCGGTGGCAGTAGAGGGCGGTTTGGGAATCAAAGTTTTGGTGCACATTCAGGGAATTGGCGATCGAACTTTCGGTGCTCAAGAATACGCGGGTTCTAAGGGGCGGGGGCTGCGCGTCGAAGGATTTGCGATTAATATCGATCCGCCAATTCCCGGCTTAAATGTCGAGTACATGGCTCACGTCGAAGGTGTTGGCGATACTCCTTGGCTTAGCGAGGGAGAATTGGCGGGTTTTCGGGGTCAAGCGAAACGAATTGAAGGATTTGCGGTGCGATTGAGCGGGCCACAAGCTGATAAGTACGACGTATTTTATAGCGCTCACATTCAGAATATCAGCGACACCGACGTGTCCTCCAACGGCGAATATTGCGGCACTCGCGGCAAAGCTTTGAGAATAGAGGGCATCAAAGTTTGGATCGCGCAGTCTGCGAGTTCCCAAACAGTGGCGCCTGTGGGTTTAAAAGTGTTGGCGCATATTCAAGGAATTGGCGATCGAACTTTTAGTGATCGAGAATATGCGGGTACTAAAGCTCAAGGCCGCCGCGTCGAAGGATTTCAAATTAAAATAGAGCCTCCCGTTGCCGGTTTAAATTTGCAGTACATGGCTCACGTTGAAGGAGTGGGCGACACTGCTTGGATCTCGGAAGGAGAGTTAGCTGGATTCCGGGGCAAAGCCAAGCGCATTGAGGGATTTGCCGCCCGCCTGACAGGGCCACAAGCTGATAAGTATGACGTATTTTATACGGCTCACATCCAGAATGTAGGTGATACTCCTGTTACTCCTAACGGTCAATATTGCGGCACTCGCGGCAAAGGTTTGAGGGTTGAGGGGATGACGATTTGGGTTGAGCCGAAAGCCTAAAAAGTGAGAATGAATGGAAAATTTGCAGTAACATTTTCCATTCATTTTGTGTTGTTATATCATTGGGATTGGTTGGTTTTTGTATAATTTGCGCGATGGTAGGGGCTGGTTTTACCAACCATCTACGCCAAAAACTAATCATCCCATAAACCCGCCCCCTCTCTCTGAACGGTAAACGTCAATGTACATTTTTTCCCTTCGATAAAAGTCAAGGTTGATATAGGTTATTAGTTGTGGGGGGCGGGTTTATGAGATTGTTTGTGTGCGTCAAACATTATTGGTAAAACCAGCCCCTACAGCATCAAAAACACTTGCACAATTTACGCTAGCAGACACGATATTAATGTTGTAGCACGTGCAACAAGCCTTCTACCACATGACCGATCGCACTTGGAGCAGCTTCGGCGGCGCAGTGGCCGGCGTGGAGTGCGTTTCCGACAGCCTGACTCCCTCCCTCCAGCGCATCGGCACCAAATTGACCGCGATATGTTTCTTTGACCATTTCAGCTTGAATTTTGCGGGTGGTTTCTTCGGGATTCGTTTCCCAATTGCGGATTGTTTGGATTATCTCGAACCCAGCCCAAATTAACATTCCGAGGACGATCGCAGCAATAAAGTATCCCATAGCTTTCTTTAAAGTTTGAGGTTTGCTCTATCTAATCTAGGGTGGCATTTGAAGGCAGACAGGAGCAAAACCATTGCTATTGAGTGCGGATTTCCACCTGCTAGAACTGTCGTTATTTGGTAAATTGAGGACTAAAGCTTCACTAAAACTATGGCAACATGGCATAACTTACCCTTCCAATGCTGCCAAAAGACACAGCAACAAAGCCTCCGTCCACTCGACTACAGCACCGTAAGTATCGCCCGTGTGGCCGCCCAAACGGTGGTTAAACCAGGCTCCGGCAAAAATTCCGATCGCACTTCCCCCCAAAGCCATCCCCGCCGCCAACAGCCACCGATCGCCCTCCAAGACAACTTGCACCACGCTCAAACTCAGCAGCAACAGCACTCCCGGTATAAAATCAAAAGGAGAATAAATCGATTCCTTGTGAAAAGCTCCCTTACCCTCGGCCCGGAGATAGGGATAGCGGGCAATCGCCACCAGTTGGGCCCACCTTCCCCAACCGGCCACACCCATCAAAGCCAGCCACCGATAGTTATTCAAGTCTGAGAGAGCGGCAGTTTTCAGCAGTACGATCGCGATCGCAGCCATCGCCCCAAAGGCTCCTGTAACGCTGTCCCGCATGACTTCCAGCCTGCGTACCGGGTCGGGTACAGCCAGCCCGTCCGCCGCGTCCATTGCGCCGTCTAGGTGCAGCCCGCCAGTCACGGCGATGCCCAAGACTACCACCAAGGCCGATCGAGTCAGAGCAGGCATTCCCAACAACTGCAACCCAACATCCCCCAGTCCCAGCATCCCCCCAATCAAAAGCCCGATCGCCGGTGCCAAGCGGGCAATGCCCCGAAACTCCAAAGTCCAAGACACCGGTACCGGCAAACAAGTATAAAAAGCGACTGCGGCTGCGATGGCAGCGCCTTGATTCCGGAAAAAGTCGATCGTAGAGCGAACCCATTTATCATGCACCATAAGATAGAAAATTTTTCATCTGGTATGCAGTTGTCAATCGATTAGCGTGTGCCAGAATTGGACTGTAACACCCTAGTTTTTTGGATCGAGCATTCCTCCTGTCGCCCGCTCTTTTCCCCGGAAAACCTCTGTCGGCAGCGATCCCAAAGCTCCCTATCTAAAATGACTAAACTCAAGATCCGCGTTTCCCTTCCCAAGAATTCTAGCTAACTCCCTGATGTTCAAGACGGGAAAATACTACAACAGAGGCTTTTACTACATGAGTCACGATCAATTGAATAACAGGGTAGTTGCTCCTTGCATCATCGATACAGGCATTGTCGTCAACAAAAGCGATATCAAAAGATTGCTGTTTGATTTAGGACGTGTCCGCTACCTTCACATACAAGATGGCCAGATTTACAGCGAAGGGGAAGGGTATGTACTCGAAGTCTTCGCCAACCCCCACCGTTCTACCCTGATTGCCAATCATGCGCTTTATTTGAACGTGTATAGTTTTGATTACCTGGAACTTAAACAGTCCCCGGTCGATGGTGCTTATTTTGACCTGATTCAAGATGGACGGCAGTTGCGGTTAATTCCCCTCTCCAATCCTTTGCAAGAGCAAGTCGCCCGGAATTTAAATGCTGCTGCTTTGGATGCGGTTGTCGATCAGGTACTCTCAGGCCACTGGGATTTGCAATTGGATGAGGATGATTCCCCCTTTTAATCGTCAGTCAGTCGATTTTAGATTTTAGATTTTAGATTTTAGATTTACTTGCAGCTTTAGAATCTGGGAGGTAGAACTAAGGTCTAAAATTTTTTGCCCTCCACGACGATTGTCGGAAACTTGTCTCCGTTTTTGGGCGGGGTCATGGTTTTTTTTGTCGCGATGTCATCAACAATAGATTAAATAACACGGACGGCCGAGTAGCGGTTAACGAGCATCGGGGACTAATGACTGAGGACAAGGCGAAATTTTCTTTTAAATGTCAGGCTAATTGCAGCCATACCCAAGCCCGTGCAGGGGTTTTTGCCACCCCCCACGGTGTGGTGGAAACGCCTAAATTTATGCCAGTGGGGACGCTAGCTAATGTCAAAACTTTGACCCCGGCACATCTTGAGGCGGCGGGTTCTCAAATGGTTTTGGCAAATACTTATCACTTGCATTTGCAGCCGGGGGAAGCGATTGTCGCAGGCGCGGGCGGATTGCACAAATTTATGGCTTGGCCGGGCCCGATGCTGACGGATTCGGGTGGCTTTCAGGTGTTTAGCTTGAGCCAAATGCGGAAGATTACTGATGATGGGGTGACTTTTCGCTCTCCCCGCGATGGCCGCATGATTAATTTGACGCCGGAACGATCGATCGAAATTCAGAATGAGTTGGGCGCTGATGTGATTATGGCCTTTGACGAGTGTCCCCCTTACCCCGCTACGCGGGAAGAGGTGGAGGCTGCCACAAATCGCACTTACCGCTGGCTGCAACGCTGCATTCAAGCTCACTCGCGCCCGGATCAAGCTTTGTTTGGGATCGTCCAGGGGGGTGTTTTCCCCGATTTGCGATCGCGCGCGGCGAACCAGTTGGTAGATTTGGATTTACCAGGCTACGCCATCGGCGGCGTTAGTGTGGGGGAATCGGGGGATTTGATCGCAGAGATTGTGAAGGTGACTGCGCCTCTGTTGCCGGCAAATAAACCGCGTTATTTGATGGGGATTGGGACTTATCGGGAAATGGCGTTGGCGGTGGCGAGTGGCGTAGATATGTTTGACTGCGTGATTCCGACTCGGCTGGCCCGCCACGGGACGGCTTTTGTGGGTGGGGAACGCTGGAGTTTGAAAAATGCTCGGTTTCGGGAAGATTTTGCGCCGCTGGATGAGTCTTGTCCTTGTTATACCTGCCAAAAATTCAGTCGGGCTTATTTGGCCCATTTGGCGCGGGCTAACGAAGTGCTGGGGTATACTTTGCTAGCGATTCACAATGTCACGGAGTTGATTCGCTTTACGGGGAGGATGCGGGAGGCGATTTTTGCCGATCGATTTACTGAAGAGTTTGCCCACTGGCTCGCACCGAGAGTCGATCGATCGTGATTGCCTTGGGTAAAGATATGCGACAATTATGAAAATTCTGTTGGATAGGTAGGTTGATTCATGGAAGCTGCATTACTCTTAGCAAAACTGCCCGAAGCTTATTCGATTTTTGAGCCTTTGGTTAATGTTTTGCCGGTCATTCCCGTATTTTTCTTGCTGCTGGCTTTTGTTTGGCAGGCGGCTGTCGGATTTAGATAAGTTTGATTTTAATAAAAGCAGGGGCAATTCCAGAATTGCCCCTGCTTTTAGATGTTAAGTTTTGTTTCGCTCTTCCTTGTGCCTTCAGCTACCGCCGATCCCACTTTTGAAAGCCGGTCTTTCTGAGATCCGCTTGATGTAATCTACAACTGCCGGATAAGCACTGAGGTCTAGTTTTAGCATCATCGGAATGTAGGCCAACATTGACCCGACTGCTGCGTCGGCGACGCCAAATTCATCACCCATTAAAAACGGCTGTTTCTCGAAGATTTCATTTAAGGGTTTTAACAACTTGGGAGTTTCGCGATCGCGATTGGCTTCGACAAATATTCCCGGCCCCAAGGTGGCGTTAGCAAACGTGACCCACTGCACGATTTGAGCTTGCTGCTCCAAAGTCGCGGGCATTTTACCATGTTTTTGAGCTAAATACAGCAGAATTGCGCCGGATTCCCAAAGTTTGAAATCTCCGTCAACAATTGCCGGTACTTTGCCGATCGGGTTAATTTCGAGATACTCTGGCTGCAAGTGTGCCCCTGCTTGCATATCCAGCATGACGAATTCGTAGGGAACTCCTATTTCTTCTAGATACCACTTGACAATTGAGGCCCTGCTGCGGGCTCCGCCGTAAAGTTTCAGCACAAAATTTTTATCCTTTAACGCAATATTGCTGTTATAGCATTTTTTGGGAATTGGTAATTGGTAATTGCAGCCACTAGAGACTTTCATGTCACTGTTCCACTAATGACTACTGACTAATTACTAACTGCCGATAACTAATGGCAGTTCTGTCAAGTGCAGAAACAAGATTCTGCTGCCAATAAAAATCAAAATTGCTCCGCCCAATATCTCAATTTTATTAGCAAATAAGTTGCCGCACTTGTGCCCGATAAACACGCCTGCAAAGGCTAAAAAGAAAGTAATAAACCCGATCGCAGTCACCGCAAGAGCAATAGAATCTTTCAGGACAGCAAATCCCAGGCCAACTGCGAGGGCATCGATACTCGTCGCCACCGACAGGGTTATCAAAGTCCCCGTATCTAAGGGATTGAACTTTTTCTCGCATTCTTCGCTTTGCAGCGATTCATAAATCATTCTCCCGCCAATGAAACTCAAAAGCCCAAAAGCGATCCAATGGTCGATCGGTGTTATCAAAAAACTAAAACTAAGACCGAGCAACCATCCTATGACGGGCATTAAAGCTTGAAACCCTCCGAAAAATAAGGCGATTTTTAAAGCTTTATTGACCTTCATGTGTTTGATTGCTAAACCGCTCGAAACAGCAACAGCAAAAGCATCTGCTGCTAGTCCCAACGAAAGTAATATGGTAGTGGCTGCATCCATTTTTGTAAAGTGTTAGGTGTTATAAATAAAGTGTTCCTCTTGACTGTTTTAGTTTACACTAAATTTTGATATAATTGCGTTCTTATCATAATATATTCATTTTTGACTCACATTTATTTCACAATTGGCGAGGGTTGAAAAAATCACCGCTTAGCTGTACTGTGTAAAAGATTATTTATGAAGTAGCAGAATCGACTATGGCGCCATCTAGACCGTACCAGCCATTGCTGCTCAGGTTACTGCATGGGGTTAACGCTGCGATCGCCCTTTTAGCAATTTTGAGCGCATTTCTGGTTTACAACACCTACGATGGGCGGTTTGGCAAAGTCCCCGTGCCTCAGATTGCAGATATTATTGGGATTCACGGCACTTTTGGCAAGATGTTGCTGTTAGGAATAATGCCGGCTTTTGCATTGTACAGTTTCCACCCCGGTCAAAAACGCTTGGTGCAGCCGGATTCTTTTGGGAAACTAACGCAGTTGGGAAAACCGATTTGGTGGTACAGTTTGCACCGGATTGTGAATACGTTGATGTTGCTGGCACTGACTTGGGCGATCGCTTCTGGCAGTATGGTTAAGGAAGAATGGCTGCCGGCTGGGGAATTGACGCAGGTTTGGTATTATTTACACGCTTCTGGTTGGGTGGTATTGGTGTTTTGTCTGGCAATGCACTTGTTGATGAGTGCGAAGGTGGGGGGTTTGCCGCTAATTTTGTCGATGTTTGATGCCGCATATCGCCCGGAAGATTCGCCGGCGGCTTGGTGGAAGAAAATTCGCTCTTTGGTCGATCGCTCTTAATGTGAAAATGCTTAATTTGAAAATGAACAAAAATATTTTATTAATTGTTGCGGAAGTCTTGGTAATGGGAGGTTGGTTGTTTGCTGTGGTTGCACCTTTATTATTTCCCTAATCCTATCATAGCAATTTGGGTTAACAAATGATCGTGATATCAAATCCGTTAGCATCGGAATAGTAAATTCGAGTTCACTGTTGACGGTTGACTGTTCACTGTTCACGGCGTCAACAGTCAACAGTCAACAGTCAACATCATGTATGAGTGTAACCGGAAATGATATGAGGTTTATAGTGAGGACTTCAGCGCTCTGTTTTATGAGGACTAAAGTCTTGACTGCGAAACCACATTAAGCTTTTCGCGGAGCTTGCTGGCAAGATTAGCGAGGGGTTTCCCTGGCGGCAAGATGCGATATCAAACGATCGGCAATTTCACCATAAACTCAGCACCGCCCCCAGTTTGAGATTTAATTTGAGATTGTACTGGAGATTCAACTGTAAGGCTGCCGCCGTGCAATTCTACAATAATTTTATAACAAACTGACAAGTCCAATGCTGTAAAATTTTTAAATGATTTAGTATGACCAGACTGGTCAAATATTCTGTGTTGAATTTCCGGGGGAATTCGGGCGCCGTTGTGGGCGATCGATACTGCAATAAACCTGGCGGGATAACCCTCGACAATATCTGTTTTAATTGTAATAATTTGATCGGAGTTTTCAATACTCTTAAGAGCATCAATAGCATTGCTGAGGAGACTCGCGAATACCTGGCTCAGTTGACCGGGATAACACAAAATGGGCGGCAAGTTGTGGTACTCCTTGACTACTAATATTTTTGGCTCCAGCCGGCCCGCTAGCAACAGCAAAATATTGTCGATGCTTTCATTTAGGTTGGCGTGTTCTTTGTTGGGTTCGTCAGGAAGCGAAAATTTCCGCAAAGCAAGGACTATCTGGCGAATGCGATCGGCTCCTATTTTCAAAAGGTTGAGAATTTGCGGCAACTCTTCGCTGATAAAATCTAGGTCGCAGGCCTCTATTTCTTTGGCAATTCGCGGCACAGGTTCGGGATATTGTTCGCGATAGAGGCGAATTATATTGAGCAAATCTTTGATATAATCGTTAACGTGAATCAGGCGACCGTAAATAAAGTTAATCGGGTTATTAATTTCCTGGGCAACTTCGGCGGCTAGTTGACCGACAATTGTCATTTTTTCGCTTTGTACTAAATGCTCTTCGGTGATTCTGAGTTTTGCTAATACTTCTTCCAAAAGTTTGAGTTCTTCTTGAATTTGCCCGTGGAGTTGGGATTGGGAAATTGCGATCGCCAGCGAGTCTGCAATTGCTTCCAAAACTTCCACCTCGTCGGGAGTTGCAAACTGCCGGTTTGCACAGGCGAACAGATATCCAAGCCGATGATTCTGAGTTAGTACGGGTACTGCTGCGTAGTGACTATTTGTGAGTTCGATATAGGCGTGTTCCTCAGACGATGTGGCATTAGGAGTGGCGGTTTTATGTAGCAGTATCGTTTCGCAGCGGTGAAGCCGTGCAGCTAAATCTCCAGAGGGCCCTCCAGGAACACCAAAGATTCCCAAGCGTGGTGGCAAACCTTCCCGGCAATATTCCCAGCCAAATTCTAAAGTATCTTGTCGGGGATCGTACCATGCGAAAATTGCTCGATCGAGCTTCAGTAAAGTACCGAGTTCGTCTACTGTAGTTTGGAGGATGCGATCGAGGTGCAAGGAAGCGCGAATGCGCCCAGTCAAGCGGTGGAGAAGGCCTTCTGTGCGACTGCGAATGCCATTTAGGGCAAACAGCTTGAGCGCCACAATTGCTGCGAAAATAGCTGCGGCGGCAAGTACCCCGGCTGCTATTGCTAGTATCTTGAAAGGAAGGAGTTCTTTTTCGAGATTGTCGCGGGGAATTACGAGGGCGATCGACCATTCAGCTTGTTCTAAAGGAAGATAGGCAACATAAACTCTGGCGTCGTTGATTTTAGTCAGCGAAATGCCCGTTTTTTGATAAACCATCTCCCGGGCTACATTCGCCAAATTAGCATCTGCGGACTCTAAAAGACTGGGCGCCGATTTGTCTATATTTCCCATTAATCGATCGTCGGGATGCACAATCGGCACTCCTTGAGAATTGAGAACAAAAGCGTAAGTTCCTGCCCCATATTCCAGCTTTCCTACTACTTGGGCAATTCGGTCGATGCTAATGACGCCGTTGATTACTCCGATCGGCTTTTGTGCTTTTTTATCAATAGAATTTGCCGAACTTGACCACACCGGAGCCGAAATGGGAACAATACTTTGTCCTTTGAGCGTGCGAGAAATGGTAGGATCGGAAACATAAACTTTCCCAGCCATTGCCTTTTTAAAGTGTTGGCGGTCGCTCACATTAATCAACGCTCTGCCCACTTTTGTGGTGAAATAAGAACCGTCGGGATCAATTAAGGCGAAGTGCTGGAATTCTTGCAGTCGATTTACTTCCGATTTTAAATAAGGCTCTGCAACGGACCAATTCATCGAACGAACGGGAGGAGTGTGGGCGAGGATTTCGATCTCAGCCTTTCTAGTGCCGAGCCAGCGATCGATCTTGTTGGCGCGATCCCTAACTTCTAACAAAGCATTTCGCTCGCTTTTGGTGATAATCAAGCGGCGAACGCTTTGATAGCTAATACAACCAGTGATGCTAGCTGCCAGAATTGTTCCGCCCAAAATTAAGAGCGCAGTTTTGTACCCAAGATGGTATTCGCCCTTTAATTCCGCTGGCAATAGTCGAGTTAATTTCCACCACTTTACTCTCGCAAAGCTTCGCATGGTTTGACCAATTTGTGAGATTGAAATCCTTAGCTCACCTGCGATGTACTCGCCCGCACGCCAGTAGTCTGAAACTACTAGCCTTCAATAATTGCGGGATTTTTTAATTTTTTCCCGCCGGCCGGCTCACCTTGTTAAACTGGAATAATATTCTATCATTTATTTTATTAATTAAAACTTTTTATTAACAACTTAAGATTTTTCTTAACAGTCGTTAATAATTTATGTTAATTAGGTGATGTGAGTAATGCGAACCCTACATTGAGATGTTTGGTGTTTGTCTTAATAACGAAATATTAAAAAGTTTTCCTTCATTAATGAACTCAAAACTTGTTAAATCTTTAATTTACATCGTTTCCGGTTGCCTCGGTATTTTTCAAAAATCCCAACAGTCAGTTGGCCCGAAAGCATAATTTTAGTCAACAATCAACAGTCAAAAATCAAATTGAGGAGTGCAACCGGAATTCATATTACATCTCAAAACTCGGAACTCTTTTCGGTGCATCCGCTGGCTGAGGCACTGTTAAATTGCCCGAGTTGCGCGATTTGTTTAAAGAACCTTGTGAGTGTGTTCGTGCTGTTTCACATTGTCTTCAGTGCGAATGACGCGCTCGGAGTTGAGCACTCTTTTGCGTTCTAAGGAATAAGTAAAGTCGTTGCGAACTGTTCCCAAGGGAATGTGAAGTTGAGCTTGGGGGCGGATTTTGTAAGTGCGGGCAGCGGCGATCGCCCGAAAGCCAAATTCTTCGCTAAACTGAGCTGAGGTAGGGAATTCTGGCAACATTTTGGGTGTGTCGCCGTCGAGCACTGCTCCCAAAGTCGTCCCGCAAATCATTAAATAAGATGTGGGAATTCCCTTCAAAATTGCTTCCAAAGCTGCTGAGGGAATAGCTTCGATTACTTGCACTTCAAAAACTTCGCCTTCTTCTTTGATGAAGCAGGTAGCTACACCGACTGCTATGTAGTCGTCGGTGCAGAGATCGGGAGCGTTGGCATAAACTGTTGCAGTCGTCATAAGAAAAGCTTGGTAGTGTGGAAACCGGGAACGATAAATTAAGCGATTTTAGATTTTAGATTTGAGATTTTTTCCAGCGTTTTTTTCGGGGATTTTACGTGAAAAATATCAAACCGGCTGTTCTAAGACCTAAAATTTTTGGGTTAAGCTCCAAGGAGCCGATCGCACGATTGTGTCGATCGTACCACATCAAGGTAGATGCCGGATGATTCGGCAAGGATTCCCCGCCGCCACGACGTTTGCGGGAATATCTTTGACAACAACACTGCCTGCGCCGATCGTGCTATTGTCGCCAATAGTGACTCCTGGACAAATCATACTGCCGCCGCCAATCCAAACATTATTGCCAATATTAATTTCAGCGGCGAGTTCTTGGCCAGAAAGTCTAATTTCCGGGTCTGTGGGGTGAAAAGCTGTGTAAATTTGCACGTAGGGCCCGCACAGTAAGTTTTCGCCAATGTTAACTCGATTGCAGTCGAGAATCACGCAACCAAAATTCATGTACAATCCGTTTCCAGCATAAATATTGCTGCCGTAGTCGCAGTAGAAAGGTGGCTCGATTTCAACTTTTGGCCCAACTGCACCGAACAATTCTGCGAGAATTTCTAACCGTTTGTCTGGTTCGTCTTCGCGGGTAGAATTGTAGGTTCTGGCGAGGCGGCGGGCTCGTTGGCGCTCTAAAATTAATTGCTCATCAGCAGCTAAATACAATTCGCCGGCGAGCATTTTTTGTTTTTCGGTTTTTTCCACAGTTTTTTTTAAGGTAAGAATCGGCGGTTGAAACCGCTACTTCACCAACGAACTTCCTCTCTAAGAGACTGAAGAATAATGTAGGGTGCGCTAGGCGCACCTTACCGCTATAATTAGCGCGTCAGATTATTTTTTGATGTTTCAGCATACATTTAGGGTTCAGGTTTTGACTGCAAACAAACGGCTAAATCTAGATTGGCTAATTGCTCAAAAGCTCGATCGATCGATCCTTTTCCCCGCAAAAAACCAGTATTTGCACCGGGACAAATATACTGTAAAGTTTCCGGCGAAAATCGATCGATAATTGACTTCACGCTGTTAATTTGCCGGGGCCAGTGAAAAGTTTTTGCCGTCAACAGCGGTACTGGGGCGGCTTCTCGGTTGGGGAGCAAGTGCCTACCCGAAAACAGCACTCCACCGCTGCCACTATGATAAAGGCAAGAGGAACCAGGAGAATGGCCAGGAGTCCAAAATGCTTTGATTCGATCGCTCACAACAAATTCTCGCTCAAAAACCGTCACCTTCAAACCCGGCAGTAAATAAGCTTCCTGCTCTTGAATCAGGATCTCGCACCCCGTGGCTTCCTGAATCTCCCGCGCCTTGGCGATAGCGCCGCGGTGCGTGAGAAACAGCAGTCGCACGCCGCCGTGTTCCCGCAAAAATGTTTGGTTAATCTCATCCCAAGCGGGACAATCCACCAGGATGTTAGTTTGGTTTTCTACAATGAAATAGGCTGTTGCACCCAGAGTTTCCCGGTTAGGCGGGAAAGCAAGGATATTGTCGAGCACGGGCCTGGGTTGTTTGGAGACTAAAGTCTGTTGTTTCAAGGAAGTATTTCAGAAGGGAATGGGATAAATATTATGTTCTTTTTACTATGGTTGTTCGTATTGGGGCTGATATCGTACTACTTGTTGCAGAACGGCACCAGCCGCATCACCAGGACTCCGATATGGCTGCTGTGGCTGGTAATGATGGCGCCCGCGCTGATTTGGAGTGGTTGGATTTTAGTTTACGGTACCAGCAAAACTGTACCGCCGGAGTTGGTAATTATACCTTTTCTGGTTTGCCCTTTTTTGTATTGGTTTTTGGTACAGTTGGGGCGCAAGAAAATTACCGCCGAAACTGCTGAGCAGCTAGCAGCAGAAGCGACTGAACCTGCAAAGCCAAAACCGCCCGTGCGCCCGATCGATGCAGCGGAAGAAGCGAGTTTGCGCGATTGTTTTCCTTGGTCAATTTACTTTTTGCGAGATTTGGAATTTCGGCCGCAGGCTGTAATTTGTCGCGGACAGTTGCGGACAAACCCCGAGGCTGCTTATAAGGCAATTCGGGAGAATGTGGAGAGGCTTTTTGGCGATCGCTTTTTAGTAGTATTTCAAAACAGCTTGAGCGGTCAACCTTTTTTTGCTATAGTTCCCAATCCCAGCCACCAATCAGGGGAAACTCCTGTCAAAACCGAATCTGTAACCCGACCCTTTTTTGCATTAGCTTTGCTGGTGATCACGGTGTTTACGACTACGCTTGTCGGGGCGCGACTTGCCGGAGTTACTGAACAAGCTTTGCAGTCCAACCCATCAATATTGCTCCAGGGTTTGGCTTACTCGCTGGCTCTAATTACAATTTTAGCAATTCACGAATCCGGCCACTATTTAGCTGCCAGATTCTACAAAATTCGCACGACTTTGCCTTATTTTATCCCGATTCCTTTTTTCTTAGGAACTTTTGGGGCTTTCATTCAAATACGGAGTCCAATTCCCAACCGCCGAGCTTTATTTGATGTTAGCATTGCCGGGCCCCTTGCGGGTTTAGTGGCGACAGTGCCATTATTAATTTGGGGTTTGAATCATTCGACTATTGTACCGCTGTCTGACAAGTCGGGAATGTTAAATTTTGAGTCTTTCAAACCCAGTTTTTCGCTGCTGATGACTTTGTTGAGCAAGTTAACCTTGGGCGGCGCTTTGAATGCGGAAACTGCGATCGATTTGCATCCGGTAGCGGTGGCGGGTTATTTGGGTTTGATCGTGACGGCGTTTAATTTGATGCCGGTGGGACAACTCGACGGCGGGCACATCGTACACGCGATGTTCGGCCAGCGAGCGAGTATGGCGATCGGGCAAGTTGCTAGACTTTGTATGTTGCTGCTTTCTTTTTTGGAACAGGGTTTACTGCTGTGGGCGATTATTTTATTTTTCACACCACTAAACGACGAACCGGCGTTGAATGATGTCAGTGAATTGGATAATCGACGGGATTTTTTGGGGCTAATGGCGATCGGGCTTTTGTTAATGATTTTGTTGCCGGCGCCCAGGGTACTCCTTGAGTGGTTAAATGTTTAGTCTAAAGAAGGGGAAGGGGAAAGAGGAAAGAGGAAGAGGGAAAAGGTTGATAAATCCTAGGCACTTTAGGATTTATCAACCCGCTCTTTCTAGACGCGATCACGACTCAGCGACAAAATACATATTGTTAAAAATTCATAATCAATATTGACATTAAGATTATAGATGTGTTATTGTTTTTCCTGATAGGGCGATATATTGACCCACTGCAAGTGCTGCCATAAGTGCGATCGGCTAGATTTGCTAGCTAGTAGCTAAGTAAATTGGGAAGTCGATTCAAAGGAATTGGCATTTCAACTTTAATTAAACAGGACTTACGCAAAGCCTCTAGATATAGGGTTTTGTAGGGGCAATCCCTCCGTGGTTGCCTCTATCCATAGGATTGTTGCGTCCAGGACTATTGAATCTACCCTAATCCCCTCGTCTTTGGTATAATGTGCGAACTCATTTAATAAAATTAAAATCCAGCTATGAATATTTTTGTACTTTTAGGGTTTTGTAGGGGCAATCCCTCCGTGGTTGCATCTATCCATAGGATTGTTGCGTCCAGGACTATTGAATCTACCCTAATCCCCTCGTCTTTGGTATAATGTGCGAACTCATTTAATAAAATTAAAATCCAGCTATGAATATTTTTGTACTTTCTTCACGGGCTTTAATCTCAACTGTATCCTGGGATCCAGTTTTTGAATTAGAAAATATTGTTGTACGAACCTGCAACGCACAACTTTTGGTACCATCTGCCCGCGATGTAATCCAGTGGTCATCCACACTTTATCCGCTAGCCGCTCGAATAGTCCGTAAAGCCGTTAAGTCTACTACAGGTCTATATAATTTACCACTTTTACCTCAATTGTCGAACAAACCCAATGTTTTACTGATGATTGGGATATCAGGAGTCGATCTGGAACTACTCTCAAGTATACCTAAGTGGAGGGAGCGTTTTGATGTTGTCATCGCTTATATTTTCGATTCTTGGGCACCGGAAATTTATTCAAAAAATGTCTATCATTTAGATCATTTATTCGTTGCACTTCCAGAAATTAGAGATAAACTGAAAAAACGTTTTGGTATACCAGTATCGCTGATACCTTTTGCTGCTGATGTTCTCGCTCAGGGTTCGTGTCAACTCAAGCGTTCAATAGATTTAACAAGCTTCGGGCGGATACCTTCACAGTATGACACTGTGTTTTTCAATAAATTCAATCAACCTGGTTCCGAACAAATTTACTATAAATCTACGCCCAGAAAAGATGAGGAATTTCCGAAATTGCCTTACGAAATGCGTAGAGACGAGCCAGATACTCGGCTGCTATTTCACATTCTCAGACATAGCAAACTCACCTTGGCATTTGACACGCTCTATCCTGGTATGCGTCGGTTTCCTTACTCGTTTATTACACTGCGTTGGTTTTATGGTACTGCGACTGGCGGTGCGGTAGTTGGGAAGCGTCCAACTACACATCTAATGGATGAGTTGATGAATTGGGAAGATGCTACTATTGAGTTGCCCGATGACCCGCAAAAAAGTGTTGAATTCATTAATGAACTTTTACAGGACGAAGTGAGGCTTAATTCTATATACAAACGCAACTATGTTGAGAGTTTAGCCCGTCACGATTGGAGGCATCGGATTCAAAGTATGCTGGAAGCTGTGAAAATTCCCCTACCGCAGGGACTGCTGGAAGAATTGTCACAGATGAAGATGATTCATGAAAAAATGGTCAGCCGATTTTAGATTTGGGATTTGGGATTTTGGATTGGAGAATTACTCCTGTCCTGAGTCTGCGAAGGAATGAATCTGGGGTGTCCGGGACTAAATTGCTTGATTACAATGCCCGAGCTGATTGTAGAGAAATAAAAGTGATAGATTTGAATGGGATTCCGATCGACTTTGCCGTCGATTTACAGCACTTCCGGATGTTATGAGGTACACTAGCAGCAATTAGTAAACCAGTTTTTAAGATGTTTCGGATTAATTAAGTCAAGAGCCACAGCAATTATCGTATCAACCATTTTAGTGGTCGTTGGCGAAAACTTTCGCAATAAAGATTTACAGCAGATTGCGGGTAAATGAGGTACACTAAAATTAGTGTATCAACTACGACAATGAAAGCGTACTCCATCGACTTCCGGGAAAAAATTGTTAAAGCTTATGAGCAAGGGGACACCTCAATCAGAAAAGTTGCCGCCCGATTTGATATTAGCAAAAGTTTCGTACAAAAACTGATTGAGATGAAAAAAACTAAAGGTCATGTACAACCAAAACAGCAGGGTGGAAGCATGAAAAGTGAAATGGATGGATATGAAACCCAGCTAGCGGCTATGGTTGAAAAATATCCAGATGCCACCCTCTCCGAATACTGCGAATATTGGGGACAAACCCACGGTCAATGGGTTAGTAATAGTAGTATGTGTCGGGCATTAAAAAAACAGAAGCTGACCATAAAAAAAAGACTTTACGCAGTAGCCAAGGAGCGACAGAAAGAGTTCAAAAATTGAGATGTGAGTAATGGGAAAAAGCTAAAAACATAGACCCTAAAAATAAGCGTGTTTTTAGATGAAATGGGCGTATTACTAGGGTTGACGAGACCCAAGTCTCGGAGTCATCATGGAACCAGAGTATATGATTTAAAACCATTTTATCGGGGAGCAAAGATTACGGTTATTGGGGCAGTAAGCCTAAAACAAGTTTTAGCAGTAATGAATTTAAATGGTTCGATGGACGGAAATGCCTTTGAAGTTTTTATAAAAGAATGTTTAGTCCCAAAGTTATGGTCGGGTGCAGTTGTTGTTATGGATAATGTTCCTGCCCACAAAATAGCTTCAATTGAAACTTTAATTCAATCAGTTGGTGCAAGTGTTCTTAATTTGTCTCCTTACTCTCCTGACTTTAATCCAATTGAACATTGGTGGTCACAATTGAAAGCTTTTTTACGTCAGTTTTCCCCTACGACAACAAAAATGGTTGATACGTTAATTGCAACTGCCCTTGACTTGTTCAATCCTCAGCATCTAAAAAATTGGTTTGCCAACTGCTGCTACTGTACCTCATAAACCTGAAATGTGCTGTAAGTTGCGACCACCATAATTCAATCGGATTAAAATCAGGAGAGTATGGAGACAAACATAAAATAGAAGCACCGACAGATTCAATCATCGATGTAATTGAATCTACTTTATGCGCGGGTAAATTATCCATCACTACTACTGCTCCCGACCACAATTGTGGCACTAAACATTTTTCGATAAATACCTCAAATGCTTTGCCATCCATTGAGTTATCCATTGTCATGAGTGCTACTACTCGCTTGATACTAATTGCACCAATTACTGTGACTTTTTTCCCTCGGTAAAAAGGTTTAACCGCATAGGCTCGCTTTGCCTCGTTCCGAACGTGCATGAGTTCGGTTTAAACCTAGCAATACTCCAGTCTCATCTAAAAATACTATAGTCATTTCAAATAAAAAAGAGACACTATTGAGCGCAGTAGGCACAGATGAGTTCATCTAAAGATGTGCCAGGA
>NZ_JAUBUG010000030.1:0-75599 GCF_036705345.1 Microcoleus sp. B3-D2 | reverse complement strand
TATTAGTTACCCCACTAGAGCTAGAGTTTTATTTATGTATCTTAACATAGTTTTGTTTTTTCTCGCCGACCTACTTAGAGTTTTATTTATGTATCTTAACATAGTTTTGTTTTTTCTCGCCGACCTACTTATCAAATCCGTTGGCATTGGAATTATGTAGTGTGAGCGTCCCCCTCGCGATTTGGGTAGCGAGCTCTTAAGCTTGCACTGACATCATCCAAATTATTATTCCGATCAGTTAGAGCATGGGCAGCAGATGTGCCAGACGCACATTGACACCAAGTTCTTCGCAAGCACCGGAGCCAGAGCGAACGGCAGAAAGCATACTCAGCCATTCGTAGCATCCCTGCCAAGGATAGACAACTGCTGCACCACCCCGCACAACGCGCTCGCCATTACTACTCTTCCCACTAAGCCAAGGTGAGCCATCTGAGGGAGCGCCTTCATAGTTGTCGTGCCAAATGTCTGCACAGATGTCGCCGTGAAATCCCATGTTCACCAAGCCAAAGCGGTTGCTGGCGGCATCGTTGGCAGCTTTATTGTTGAAATTTTCTACTAAGTAAAGGTTTGACAAATCGTTCCCCCAGAAAAACAGTGTTGTACTTCCTGCACGGCAAGCATATTCCCACTGCGATTCTGAGGGAAGAACGTGTCCAGAGGCTTGTAACAAGGCTTCTACTTCCTCGATAGATAGATATGCTACCTCTGCATTAGGCATGGGCGGCCCGTTCAAATAATCTCTGTATAAGAAGTTGCTCTCGTCAACGGAAATCAACTCATTGGCTTCGCTCCAGCGCAAGGGAAAACGCGCCAAGAGAAAGGGAGCAAGGTGTACCGGATGAACAGGATGCCAAAAGTTACTGTTGATGAAGCTGTCATCAATAATATCTACTACATCTTGTTCATCGTCTTTTATTACTTGTCTGCCAAGCGCGACCAGTGCCTGCTTCTGGGTGTCATCAAATCCCATCATGAAGGTGCCACCAGGAATCAGGATAAACACAATACCTGTTGCTTTTTCGCGTATAGAGAAGATACGGATGGGCTGCTCTGAAGTATATGTTTTCGCATCAGCCACTTCAAAGCCATTGAGTTGCCAAACAAGGGCATTGACAATCTCGTCTTGTCGAGCCTTGCTTGCCGTAGCCCATTGCGCTGCATTATGAAGCTCTTTCATGGCTGTTGGGTGAGGAGGAAGCACACTTTCTAACTAAATTAAAGGAAGTTGCAATCCCAAAAGGTGGTTAGTTGCCCCATCATCAACTGGTACAGAAAGATTTTCGGGTAACTGGTAGAGATTGTTATTTCTCAACATCAAAACTCCCGGTACAACCACCAATTAGCAAGTACCAATTAGCAATTACCTATTACTGATAATTGACAATGCGCGAGAAACTCGCAGCTTCCAAACTAGCACCGCCTACCAAAACCCCGTCAATCTCAGGCATCGCCATAACTTCATCAATATTCTCCGGTTTAACAGAGCCGCCGTACTGAATTGGCACGTCTGGATTAGTCAATTTACTGCGAATCAAACCAATAACTCGGTTAGCTTCCTTCGTTTCGCAAGTATCGCCAGTGCCGATCGCCCAAATCGGCTCGTAAGCAATGACTAACTTATTTTGGTCAACACCAACCAAATCTTTTTCCAATTGAGAAAAAATGTGAGCTTCAGTTTCGCCTGCATCTCGCTGCTGCTTGGTTTCCCCAACGCACAGAATCGGAATTAAATCGTATTTCTGAGCAGCTTTCAGCCGCAAATTCACCGTTTCGTCAGTTTCCCCAAAATATTGGCGCCGCTCACTGTGACCGATGATGACATAACGGACACCAAGTTCACTGAGCATTGGTCCGGAAATTTCCCCAGTAAAAGCTCCTGACTCTTGCCAGTGGACGTTCTGAGCACCGAGTCTGATCCGGCTGCCGTGCAAATTTTTCGAGAGGACAGCCAAGGAGGTAAAGGGAACGCAAAGCACGACTTCCCGTTCCTCTGGGGTTTCGGTCAGGCAGGACATGAATCCTTGAAGAAACTCTAGGGATTCAGCCCTAGTTTTGTACATTTTCCAGTTGCCAGCAATAACTATTTTCCGCACGGGTGACTCAGTAGCTCTGTGAACATCAAAATCAGGCAACTTATAGTTTAAAGCTTTAGCGTACATTTCGAGCCCTTATTGCCCAAACTCAATGCGAGCTTGCTCAACTAAGTCAACGGTGACGACTTCGGTTTCGGCTTCGCGGGCCAACTGCTCGATGCGGACGCGAGCTTGTCCCCGGACAAAATAGGGAATATTTTTCAGCTTCGCCTTGGCTTCTGGCGTCCATTTTAAATCATCGGAAAATTCGGAATCGGGCATGGCGTATTGAACGATCGACTACAAGCCTTCATGGATCTGGCTTTGATGGAAAGCCTGGATGTATTAAATTTACCACGAATTGCGATCGGGCCACACCTTCTCACTCTGCCTTAATTTTGTTGCTTAAAATAGCAGAGGCTTCTTGTAAAAGCTGATTCTGCTCTTGTCGAATTGCCTCCAACCTTGTCAAAATATTAGCAATTCGTTCCTGAGACTCCAAACTGTTTGATTCAACTCCCCTCAATTGTAAAGCTGAATTATTTTTGTCTTTGGGATTCTTTGAAACCAATGAGTTTACAACCACTCCACCCAGATTACTTACAGATTTAGAGGCGAGACTCAAAACCCCTTGCATAAATTTTAAAGGGATTTGCAGAATAAATAACCATCCTTTTGCAAAAAAGTTACCTAAAGCCTGTAAGAAACCCAAGATAATGAATATAAATAGTAGCAACATTGCTAAAGATATCAGCGGGTGACTCACCAACCAGAACACTACAGGGTGCGAATCCATCCAATTTTTAAACATACCATCGATAGCACTTTGAAGGGCATTGGAAGTGGCATCGCTGATAATTCCTGCCTTTTGAAGGCTATCTTCTAATGAAGCCTTAGCCTTTTCTGTAGCTTGAGTTACACTCTCTAAAGCTTGGCTAGTGCTTGGATTCAGAGTATTGACGACCGAGTTAGTAGTTTGATTAATAGTTTCTTTAGCAGTGGCCGCAGAGTGAGAAACAGCATCAACAGCTTTGTTGGTAGTTTCACTGACGCGACTAACGGCTTGATTCGCGACTTCAGATATAGAAATCCTCGCTTTTTCGGTTGTCTCCGCTACAGTACCTAAAGCATTGTTCGTCGTAGCTTGATTAACAGTATTAACGGCAGAATTCGTAGTTTGAGTGAGAGCTTCTTTTGCCTGATTCGCAGATTCGGAGAGAGAAGATTTAGCTTCTGCGGTTGCTTGTAAAACCGAATTAACTGCTTTTCCGACTTTTTCTGTCAAAAATTCTTTCGTTTTTTGAAAGCTTTGAGAAACATCCGACAGTGCTACTCCCATAGTAAGTGACCTCCATCAACTTAACTTATTGTTTCCAAGTGATTATAGTATAGCTTCTGTTTTTGATAGCGGGACTTTAGCCAAAAATTGAGCGATAAATAGAGCTAATATATATAGGGTAAGGTTTTTAGGCTAGTCTCTTTCCTGATGGAATCTGATGAGAGAAACAGTTTGGACATCCATGCCCCCATGCTTTGAAAGATGGTGCCAACGCTTTGACGATGTGTTCCCCACTCAAGCCCAAAGACAGGAGTTTAGACACTATCTGGGGGGATTATTGGGAGAAAAAAGAGAAAAAACCTATCCCAGCTCGCGCAGAACGCTGTAGATGTTTCTTAACAAAGCTTACGCCATTTTGCAGTCAGAGCTTCCTAGTGCGAACAAACGTTCAACTAAGGGCGAAGCTATACGCGATCGTGTGACCATCAGATGTATTCCCCAAAAATAAAGCGGGCGATCGCTCAAAGATGAGGTAGGAATTTGATGCACCTGAAAAAGCCTGAATTAAGTTGAGAAATATAGCATATTATCCGATCGGCGATCGCGGGAGAACGGGCGATTGTTCGAGGGATAACGGGCGATCGTCCGTCAAAGCTCGCTCGGCGTTGTAAAAACTGTTTAACGCCCCCAAAAATAATTACACACCTACACAAATTAGCGCGGCTTACCAGACTTTATATCTCCGAAAAAAAGCGAGAAATTTTAAGTAGACTGTGGCTGTTGGTTTAACAAACCCGGCGCTACCTAGGATGTTGTTGCGGAAGCTTAGCTGGCGTATTATTTCTGATATATTTGCCACAATTTCACTTTCCCTCCCAAGATCAAAATATGCTAGGCTAGAATGTTTCCACAGCTTAAGATACACCATGACGTATGTATGAATCATTAGAAGAGTCAACCATTTCTACTAACCCATCTACGGAACCGTCCTCTCTAATTCTCATAGTGGATGACGATGCCTTGATTCGTTTGCAACTTCGACTGTATTTACAGAAGGAAAAATACCGAGTGGTGGAAGCTAGTGATGGGCTGACAGGGCTAGCAGCTTATGAGGAACTAAATCCAGACCTGATACTGCTAGATGCAGTGATGCCTACTATGGATGGTTTTGCTTGTTGTCAAAAATTATCTGAAGTGCCTGAGAGCGATCGCCCACCTATTTTGATGATTACTAGCTTGGAAGACAAAGAATCTGTCGATCGAGCGTTTGCAGCAGGAGCGGCTGACTATATAACCAAACCAATTCACTGGGCTGTTCTGCGACAGAGAGTGCGGCGCTTGATTCAGCAATTCCACTTGCAACAGCAACAAACCCTACTTTACAAGCAGCTAGAGGGCGCCAATCGACAATTAAAATACCTAGCGTCAATTGACGGTTTGACTCAGATTGCCAATCGCCGTCAGTTTGACCAACAGCTAGAGCACGAGTGGCGACGCATGACGAGACAGCAAACTCCTTTGTCACTGATTTTGTGTGATATCGATTTGTTCAAGCCTTACAACGATACTTATGGACACCAAGCAGGGGATCTATGTTTAAAGCAAGTTGCGGCAGCTCTCAATTGCAGTATTAATCGAGCTGGAGATTTAGTAGCACGTTATGGAGGTGAAGAATTTGTAGTGATTTTACCCAACACAACGCTTGAGGGAGCCGTGCAAGTCGTTAATAAAATCCAGGCTGAAATCCAGGCGTTAGCAATAGTCCATAAGAGTTCTCCGCATCATTGCATTACGATCAGCTTCGGTATTACCAGTTTGATTCCTACCCAAGAGATCCTGCCAGAAACTTTAATTACTGCTGCCGATGCAGCACTTTATCAAGCAAAAGCCGAAGGTCGTAATACTTTTTGTACCAAAATTTATACAGTTAATGAATTAAACCGTTAAATCATAAGGGTAAAAACTATCCCACTCGTGATTTGCAATAATTCCTTATTAAAAAGTTGAGCGAGAGATAAAGTCGTGGATGAGTAAGCCTTGATTGGTGCTTGAAAGCCTAAATAATCGGTTGTGCGAGCTTCAGGGAAACTGTCAAGTAGAAAAAGAGAGCGCTTCTATGACGCTTTTTTTATCGGAATCATGTCATATTCAGCAACAAGCGATTCTAGAAGCTTATGGGAGGGGCTAGCTCAGTGCGTAATAAAAGATGGTTTGGTGCGATCGCCCTTCTGACTGGTGCGGGTATTCTGGGCAACTATTTCAGTTTGTCTCTTTTCTTTGGGGTTGATTTCCTCTTTGGCAGTATTCCCATACTGATTATTGCTTACTATTTCGGCTGGGGCTGGGGAGGCTTGGCTGGTCTAATTGCAGGCAGCTATACTTATATTCTTTGGCATCATCCATACGCCACAATTATTTTGGTCATTGAGGCTCTGTTTGTAGGTTTTTTTTGCAAACGTAAACATCCGAACCTCCTTTTATTTGATGGGATTTACTGGTTCTTAATTGGAATGCCTCTCGTTGGGATTTTCTACGGTCAAATGCTGCACATGGATGCGGCTCAAGTCCTGCTAGTTATGTGCAAACAAGCAGTCAACGGCATTTTTAATGCCTTAGTGGCCAGCTTTATCATTGTTTATGCACCCGTTGATAAACAGGTTGGTCGTTCAAAGAATATCCATGCCCTCTCATTAAAACAAACTATTTTTCATCTGTTGGTTGCTTTTGTCTTTATTCCAGGACTGCTCCTATTAGTTATTGATGGTAGATACTTGGTCGCTCAAATTCAGACGACTGTGCAAACTGAGTTACAAACACACGGGACGAATCTCAGTAGCGGTCTATCTAGATGGCATCAGCGACATCTCTTAGCGTTGAATACATTAGCGGAAAAATCGCTCATTCCTGAAGCGGCCAATGCTGCTAATCAAGCGATTAAATCATCCGATCAACTGCAACAAGACATTAGCCTGATCGAGCAGTGGTTTCCAGATTTCGACAACATTTATGTGACAGATTCATCTGGAACAGTTTTAGCTGCTTCTCCTCCTTTAAATCAAACACGTCGGCGGTTGATTGAACAAAGCACCGAACATAAATCTCTAATTACCCTGGCTCAAGAGCGGTTGAGACCTTGGATGACTCCTATCCACAACGACTTATTAATTGACGAACCTCATGTAGGATTGAATGTTCCCCTGCAAGTTCAAGGTAATTTCCTTGGTCTGATCCACGCTTCATTAGCATTGAGCCAGATCCAAGCTCTATACATTTTTCAGCAAAACAATCAGCAACTACGCATTACATTGCTCGATCAAAACCACCGACTGATTGCCAGTAATCAATCCGACCAAAAGCTTTTGAGCACTGTTCAGGAGTCAAAAGATGGCAGCACTCGCACCTTAGAGGGAACCTTGCAGCAGTGGGTTCCTAGCAAGGGCAACTATCCGATGATCCGTTGGAAAAACTCTCTATATATACAGGAATTTACGATTACCCCTGAGTTGAACTGGAGATTACGCTTAGAAATTCCAGCAGCTCCCTATGTAGAAAATTTACAAAATCGCTACAGGATAGATCTGATTATTCTTCTCGTCATCACAATGTTGGCATTTTCGTTGGCAACGCTGGTTAGCGAACGACTGGTCAAGCCATTATCCTATTTAGCTCTTGCGACTACTGACTTACCCAACAAGCTTTCAGAAGAAACATTTGAATGGAAACATAGTTATGTTACTGAAATTAATGAGCTTGCTAGAAATTTTCAATTGATGGCGATCGCACTCAATCAAAAATTTAGGGAGATTAAACAGGTCAACGCCACATTAGAACAGCGGGTTCAAGAACGAACGCAAAAATTATCCAGAATCAATCGATCTCTCAAAGGTGAAATTCAGAGACGTAAACAAGCCGAAGCTGAACTAACAACAAGAGAAGCGGCGATACGATCTTTATATGAAGTTACTGCTACCCAAAGCCTCAATTTTGAGCAGCGCATCCAAGCGTTGATTGACATGGGATGTCAGAATTTTGGGCTTGAAAGTGGCATCTTGGCTCGCGTGCAAGATAATCTTTATGAGGTGATGGTGGCGCGATCGCCCGATCGAGTCCTGAAACCAGGTGATGCCCTTGATATTAAGCAAACTTTGTGCTGTGAAGCTTTAGACACAAATGAACCCCTAACCATCGAACATCTAGGCACCTCAAAATGGCGTTACCATCCTGCCTATCTTGCCCTTGGCATGGAAGCTTATATTGGAACACGAGTTTTACTTGCAGGCAAAGTCTACAGTACCCTCAGCTTTTCTAGTAAATCTCCCCGTGCAGAGAGGTTTAAATCTGCCCATGTGGAATTACTGAAGCTGATGGCTCAATGGATTGGTAGTGAAATTGAACGGCATGAGGCAGAAGTCGCTCTGCAAGCGAGTGAAGAGCGGTGGGAACTCGCCCTACGTGGTAGTAATGATGGGGTATGGGATTGGAACGTCAACACCAATGAAGTATTCTTCTCGGCTCGCTGGAAAGAAATGTTGGGCTACGAAGACCATGAAATTCCCCATCACCTGGACGAATGGAGCAAGCGGGTGCATCCCGATGATCTCGGTTGCGTCATGCAAATAATTCAAGATCACTTTGAGGGCAAAACTTCCTTTTATATTACAGAACATCGAGTTCTTTGTAAGGATGGGAGCTACAAGTGGATTCTGACTCGAGGGCAGGCGCTTTCGGATGAAGCGGGCAGAGTTGTCCGTATGACTGGTTCTCACAGCGATATTACCGAGCGCAAATACTTAGAGCAGGAAATTCACACCAGAGAGCAATTATTGAATGCTTTCTTTAAAGGAGCTTCCCTAGCAGGGGTGGGGCTGTGTATCCACGATCGGCAGTTTCGATTTTTACAAATCAATGAGGCACTAGCTGAAATTAATGGCCACTCTGTGGAGGCTCACTTAGGTAAGACAACCGATGAGATTTTGGGAGAATTTGCTGCTGGTGTGAATCCACTATTACAACAGGTTTTAGCAACTGGAAAACCTTCTATCAACTTGGAAATTAGCACAGAAGTATCCAGTCAAACGGGTGTCAAGCGCCACTGGCTCGTATCTCACTTTCCCATTTTCAAGGATGCAGAGCAGCCTATAGCAGTGGGTTGCATTCTAATTGAAATTAGCGATCGCAAACGAGCCGAAGCGGAACTGCAACAAATGAGTGCGGCGCTAGAAAATGCCGTGGCAGGCATTTCTCGGATTGACCCTCAAGGACGCTATATCTCTGTCAATGTGACTTATGCTGCCATCTGCGGATATCAGCCTGAAGAACTGCTAGGGAGGGACTGGCAAAACACCGTTCATCCTGAAGATGTTGAGAAGATGGTGGCTGCTTATGAGCAAATGTTGAGAGACGGCAGAGTCGAAGCGGAAGCTAGGGGAATGCGAAAAAATGGCTCTAGCTTCTATAAACAACTGGTGATGGTCTCTGCTTATGACGAGCAAAATGTCTTTGTGGGGCATCACTGCTTCATGAAGGATATTACCGATCGCAAGCAGGCAGAAGAAGCACTACAGCGACAGTTGCAAAAAGCCCTACTGCTGAAGCAAATTACCCAAGAAATTCGGCAAAGCCTCAATGCTCAGCAGATATTTGAAACTGCTGCTATTCAGATTGGGCAAACTTTTGGGGTCAGTCGCTGCTTAATTCGCACTTACCTGGACAATCCACAGCCTCAGTTTCCTGTCGTTGCAGAGTATCTAGCACCCGGATATGCACCCAGCGGGGAGCATGACATTCTGGCCGCGAGTCCTGCTTATACAAAACAGTTGATGGCTCAAGATGAAGCGATCGCCTCCCCGGATGTCTATTGCGATTCATTGCTCTCCTCTGCTCATTCAATTTTTACCAGACTCAAATTGAGATCGACATTAGTAGTGCGAACTTCTTACCAAGGAGAGCCGAATGGTGCCATTTGTTTGCACCAGTGCGAGCGCTACCGTCATTGGACTACCGATCAAGTGGAGTTGCTAGAATCAGTGGCGGCTCAAGTAGGAATTGCCCTAGCTCAAGCCAAATTACTAGAGCAAGAAACTCGACAACGAGAAGAATTAACTCTGAAAAACTTTGCCCTGGAGCAAACTAGACGAGAAGCAGAAGCTGCGAACCGAGCCAAAAGTGAATTTCTGGCGATGATGAGCCATGAAATTCGCACTCCGATGAATGCGGTTATTGGCATGACGGGACTGCTGCTAGATACAGAACTCAAGGCTCAACAGCGAGACTTTATCGAGACGATTCGCAATAGTGGGGATGCGCTTCTGAGCATCATCAACGACATCCTGGACTTCTCCAAAATTGAGTCGGGCAAGCTGGAGCTAGAAATGTATCCCTTGAGCTTGAGAGATTGCATAGAAGGTGCGATCGACCAACTTGCAGTTAAAGCAGATGAGAAGGATATTGAGTTGGGCTACCTGATCCAGCCTCAGACTCCTAAGTTGATTTTGGGTGATGTCACCCGTCTGCGTCAGATTCTAGTTAACTTGCTCAACAATGCGATTAAGTTTACCGAAACTGGGGAAGTTACCATTTCCGTGGAAGCCTCTCTAGTTGATTCTGACAAAACGATTTCTGAGCCAGGGAATTTGCCAGAAAGCTGGTATGAAATCCAGTTTGCCATTCAAGACACAGGGATTGGCATTCCAGCAGACCGGCTCGATCGACTGTTCAAGTCTTTTAGTCAAGTAGATGCTTCGACGACTCGGCAGTATGGAGGGACTGGTTTAGGTCTGGCGATTAGTAAGCGACTTAGTGAAATGATGAACGGCATGATGTGGGTTGAGAGCCGAGGCCACGTCGGAGGAACCCCTTCACCAAAATGGCAAGCCGCTAAGCTTAATCGAGTCACAATGGGTTCTACCTTCTACTTCACCATTGTGGCATCCGCTGCTGCTACTGAGTTAGCGGAACCGATGGAAATGCTACCAGAACTATCTGGCAAGCGTTTATTAATCGTGGATGACCAGCCCACTAACCGACAAATTCTGACGTTGCAAGCAGAGAGTTGGGGGATGCAGAGTCTGGCTGCCCCATCGGCTGTGGAAGCGCTCAACTGGCTTGAGAGTGGAGAAACGTTTGATGTGGCTATTTTAGATATGCAAATGCCACAAATGGACGGCCTCACACTCGCCTCAGCCATCCACCAGCATCCTAAGTACCACCGTTTACCCCTAGTGTTGCTGACTTCAATGGGCTACCCAGAAGCGAGTTCTTCAGCGCTCTCCACCCACTTTGCGGCTTTTTTAAGCAAACCCATCAAACAATCCCAGCTCTATCAAATACTGATCCATGTGCTACAAGCTCAACCGAAAAAAGTTCAACAACAGCTCCCTATATCTGTTCAGGATGATATGAAACTGGCCGAGAGACTCCCACTGCGAATTCTGTTAGCAGAGGATCATCTGGTGAATCAGAAGGTGGCACTGCTGCTGTTAGAGCGTTTGGGATACCGGGCCGATGTTGCTGCCAATGGATTAGAAGTCTTGGAAGCCCTGAATCGCCAGCCTTATGATGTGGTGTTGATGGATGTACAAATGCCAGAGATGGATGGACTAGAAGCCAGCCGTCGTATTTGCCAGGAGTGGCCCGCTCATGCTCGTCCCCGAATTATTGCCATGACGGCAAATGCCATGCAGGGCGATCGCCAGCTTTGTCTTGATGCTGGCATGAATGACTATATCAGTAAACCGATTCGAGTAGAGGCTCTCATCCAAGCGCTGAGTCAGTGTCCACCCAACCAGGAACCGCAGCAAGCCCAAAAGCAGGAATCAGATAGCAACAAGCCAGAAATTGATATGCCAGCGGTTAACCTTACAGAACTGCAAGCCTTCTGTAGCAGCATCGATGAAGATTCAACCCAGATTTTGAGCTTGCTGGCGAACTGCTACTTGGAGGAATCTCTCAAGTTGCTACAAGCTATGAAATTTGCGATCGCCCAAGCGGATACTCAAAGCCTAAACCGAGCCGCTCATACCCTCAAAGGCAGCAGTGCGAACCTAAGCGCGGCTCCTCTGGCCCAGCTTTGTGCCGCGCTAGAAGTTATGAGTACCTCGGGTGAACTCGATCGAGCCTCAAGCCTTTTGGCTCAAATCGAAGTTGAGTACGATCGTGTCAAGAATACTCTCCAACAAGAACTACAAAAGAGCGAAACTAATCTATGAAATCAATTAAATAGGCATCTTTTGGCATCATGACTTAGGCAACTGTCACAGGCGATGCCGCAAGGCGGCTATGCGATCGCATACGCACGATCGAGCCTGATTCCAAACCTGTTAGCATCGGAATTTTTCATCAGAAAATTGGGTAGAAACCTCGTCCTTTTAGGACGGCTTTATATTACAATATAATTGGTCAACGACCCACCCGAGACGATGGATCAAACAGCCTATACGAGCGAAGTTCAGCCTTGTGCTGGCTGCGAAGCAAAATCGGTAGACCGGGAAAAGAGGATAGGGCAATGGTAAACATCCCTAGAATCAAAACGAAGAAGAATTCCGTTTGGTATTCGACACGTAAAAACCGCAGGGCTTGCGGGGTTAGTCTGTGGAGCGAACATAAGACCAAATCTCTTTTAGGGTGGAGGCAGTTGCGAAGAAGCAGAAATTCAAATCGTGAGGTTTGGGAATCCCCGTACCTTCAGGTCGGGGTGGATGTCAAATTTCTCTTCTTTTCATCTTCGTGATATCATTTCCGGTTACACCGGAATGATGTTGACTGTTGACTGTTGACTGTTGACTGTTGACTGTTGACAGTGAACAGTCAACAGTCAACAGTCAACAGTGAACTCGAATTTACTATTCCGATGCTAACGGATTTGATATGAATCAGCGTCAATCCCTTGTTATCTGCGGTTAATACATTCTCTTTTTTTAACCGCAGATGAGGGCAGACTAACACAGATTAATTATATCAATTCTGGTTGCAGCGTCCGTGATTGTTGATTGTTGACTCTTGGCGGGATTTTACAAGAATGACTAATGAGGAATGACTGCTGGCTGCTGTCGAAGCGGAATCTCGATCGCAAACTCAGTACCTTTCCCCAATTCCGAATTGCATTTTAAAACGCCACCGTGTTTTTCTACCACAATTTGGTAACTAATTGACAGTCCCAATCCTGTACCTTTACCCACCGACTTAGTGGTGAAAAAAGGGTCAAATATGCGTTTTCTCATTGATTCCGAAATTCCCGTGCCGTTGTCAGAAATCCGAATCACCGCGCTAGGAATAGTGCCATTAAGTTTCCCGACAGAAGTAGAGATTTTAATTTGAGGAGCCACCGATTGGTCAGCGAGCAACTTGTGCGAATCTAAAGCATCGATCGCATTCCCAATTACATTCATAAACACCTGATTCAACTGTCCAACATAACACTCAACCAAAGGCAAAGTGCCGTATTCTTTCACTAGCACAATGTTTGTACTGTCCGCATTAGATTTCAGCCTGTGCTGTAAAATTAACAGCGTGCTGTCAATCCCTTCGTGAATATCAACCGCCTTCATTTGACTTTCGTCAAGACGAGAGAAATTCCTTAAAGACAGAACTATTTGACGGATGCGATCTGATCCCACCTTCATTGACGATAGCAATTTTGGCAAATCTTCTAGCAGAAACTCCACGTCAATATCTTCACTCAATTTGTCTATTTCAGGACTAGAATCGGGATATTGCTGCTGGTAAAGTTCCAGCAAACTCACTAAGCTAGCAGTATATTCACTAGCGTGATTGAGATTGCCGTAAATAAAATTAACCGGATTGTTAATTTCGTGAGCAATTCCGGCTACCAGTTGCCCCAAACCAGACATTTTTTCAGTTTGAATCAATTGAGCTTGAGTGTGCTGCAAATCTTTTAAACTTTGAGCGATTTGTTCTGCTTGGCGTCTAGTTTGAGCTAGCAAATCGGCTTGTTGGATAGCTACGCCTAACTGATTGCCAATCTGAGCTAAAAAGTTAACTTCTGAACTTTCCCAACAGCGGGGCCCAGAATGTTGATATGCTGTGAGCAAACCCCAAAGTTCTTGTCCTACAAAAATCGGCGCTATCGCATAAGCCTTCACTTGGAATTGCTCTAAAATACCGACAACACACTCGGAGTGGGAAGCTTGATATATATCGTCAACGGCTAGAGTTTCATTATTGACATACCTACCACCTCGGTTTTCCTGCAAATAAGTATCTTGCCAAACCGTACTGATACCTTCCCCTATCAATTTTATCCAGCCATCTTTCACAAACTCTGCAACATATTGGCCACCCCAATCAGGATTAAAGCGATAGACAGCAATTCTATCGACTTGCATAAACTGACAAACTTCTTGGGTGGCAGTCTTAAAAATTGCGTTGATATCGAGAGATTCTCGAATCTTTGCCACCACTTCAAACAGTATCCGCTGTTGCTCGGCTGCCGCCTGCAAATCGATCGTTTGCTGGCGCGTTTTAGCAAGCAAATCTGCTTGTTCTAATGCTACGCTCAACTGAGAGCCTACTTGCGTAGAAAACTGGATTTCCGAACTGTTCCAATTGCGGGAACTGCCGCACTGGTGCACGCACAGCAAGCCCCAAAGTTCGCTGCCTTTCATCAGCGGCATAATCACCTGAGATCTAATTTGAAATTGAGCTAAAATAGCAGCGTGGCAGTCGGAGAGTCCCGCACTTTCGATATCTGGCACCACTTGAATGCGTCCCTGGCTGTATTTATTTGCATAGTTCTCTCCAAAACAACGATCGCGAATTTTCACATCCATTGCTGAAGGAAAATCTGGCAAAACATCTTCGATAATAAATTGGCCTTCATTAAACTCTGAACTTGGATCGAAGCAATAAATGCCAACTCTATCTGCATTTAAAATCCGCCGCAATTCTGTAGTTGTCGTCCTAAAAATTGTATCTAAGTCGAGAGATTGTCGAATCTTAGCAACTACCTCAAACAGTATTCGCTCCTGCTCGGCTGCCCGCTGCAACTCAACTGCTTGCTGCTGAGTTTGAGCGAGCAAATCTGCTTGTTCTAAGGCGATGCTTAGCTGAGCGGAAATTTGGGTAGCAAACTTAATTTCGGAAGATTCCCAGTTGCGGGGGGCCGAACATTGGTGTACGCACAGCAACCCCCAAAGGTCGTTGCCTTTCATAATCGGTGCAACTAAAGTAGCTTTGACCTGAAATTGTTCCAATACTTGCTCATAACAATCTTGCAGTCCGGCCTGCCTGATGTCCGACATTGCGTGAACTCGCCCCTGAGAGTAGAGATTGGCGTAGTTTTCTCCAAAGCAGCGATCGTGTACTTTGACTGCCATTGCTGACACAAAATCTGGCAAAACATCTTCGGCAACGAATTCACCGTCGTTAAATTCAGACGCGGGATCGAAGCGGTAAACCGCAACTCGATCGGCATTTAAAGCGCGCCGCACTTCCTGGGACATCGTGCTAAAAATCTTGTTCAAGTCGAGGTATTTCCGCATTTTTGCCACCACTTCAAACAGCACTCGCTGCTGTTGGGTCAACTGCTGCAGTTGAGCTGTGCGCTCTTGAACTTGATTTTCTAAATTAGCGTTAAGTGCGTCTATTTGTTGGTGTAGTTGGTAGCGGTTAATTGCCTCAGCAAAGTGCCTGCCCAAAGTTTGTACTAATTCTATTTCTTCAGCCTTCCATTCGCTAATTTGGGCGGTTTTTGACTCTTTCCACGCTTCAAAAGATATCCGAGATTGGGCGAGCCGCTCGTCACTATCAAACTGTCTGGCCCAGAGAGTTTCGGTGTCAAATTCTTCTCTAAAAATGCTCAAGTAACCGAATATTTGCTGGTGGGTTGTGAGCGGTACGATTAAAATGCTCCGAATTTTGGTCGATCGAAATGCAGGTTGCAAGCTTCTCAAACTGCTAATTTTGTACAAGTCGGGAATTGCCCAAACCTGTTGCTCGCCGGATTTAAAATATTCGTGCCAGACGCTGTATTGCTCTAGGTGGGGGTATTTTGCCAAAATTTGCATCTTCGGCCCCTCCCCACAAGTGTAGACTTTGAGTGCCTGAGTGGAACTGTCCGAATAGGGAACTAAACTCGTAACCTTGCTGCTGTCGAAAATGAATGGTGTGGCGAAAATGCACAGCCTGCCGCCGGCTGCGTCTAGTGCTGCTACCGATTCTGCCAAAGCTGCTTGCAGTTCCATCGCCGGCTGGGAGTTAAGGGCTGCGACGACGCGGTTGACGGCAGTTTCCCGCATCGCTTTCGCCTGGGTTCGGGCGAGGAGGGTTGATTGGGCTATGGCGACGCCTAGCTGATCTGCCACCATCTGAACCCCTTGCAGTTCGTGTTCTGCGACACTCCGGGACTCGGAGTGGTGAGATACCAACAACCCCCATAATTCTTCGCCGTGAAAAATTGGTACTACCAAGCAAGCCTTGACGCCGAGTGCCATCAAGTATTCAGCATGGCAGGGGTCAACCGGGCGAAAGCGCACTTCGTCGGGCAGCAGTTGACCGGAAACCGCGTCGCGGTGGGGACTTTGGCCTAGCAGCCCGGAATCTATATCGACGATCGATCGCACCTGTACTTGCGCGAACAGTTCGCGGGCGTGAGGGGGAATATCGTCGGCTGGAAAATGCAGTCCCAATAGGGATGGCAAGCGGTTGCCGTTAATTGATTCGGCAATCACTTCACCGCTGCCGTCGCTATGAAACTTGTATATTTTTACTCTGTCTGTTCCCAAGAACGATTGAACTTCCGCTGCTGTTGCGCTCAGAATTTCTGGCAGTTCTAGAGAGCGGCGAATGCGGTTTGCGATGCGATCGAGCAAATTTGCTCGATCGAACATCGCCTTGAAATTTTCGATCTTTAATGAGTCCATTATTAATCTTTTGCTTTCCTAGCAATAACAGTAAGCCGCCCAAAACTTTTGTGCCTGTTAAAAAAATCGGCAAGCACAGCCATTTAATAAAATATAAATATCCTGATGGCGATCGTCGATTAGTTTTTCACCTGTAGCGATCGGCCTTAAAATTGCAACTTTCCATTGTGTGGAATTAAAACTTTTGTACTTTAAATATAAACTTTGTAGAGCCTGCCTTGCAAGCTCTTTACCCCAACGGATTAAACTTGTCAAGTTTCAAGACTTGCAGAGTCATTTACCGCCACCGATGAAGGTCGCACCGAAATATCTCAGTCCTGGATGCAACAGCTCGCTGAGGAACGAGCTGACGGAAAGAAACAGCATGGAATTCAAAAGGTTAACTCAGAAACCGGATTTCTACGTCTAGGATTTTATCTGCTGCTAGGGGGCTTGGAGAACAGTCGATCGACAATCCGCAGCTTTTTCCAGATATGGGTTCAAAAAAAAGCTCCTGCCGTTAAGCAGGAGCCTTTTTCAACTAGACCATCAAATCAGAAATAAATTCGATCGATTAGTCCAAATTAGGCATAGACAGCACTGGTTCATTTTCGCGATCGATACCCTTCTCAAAGCCAGCGACAGCCGCGCGAGCGCGACCAGCGTGCCACAAGTGGCCGACCAAGAAGAAGAAACCCATCACAAAGTGGAAACAGGACAGCCAAGAACGAGGAGAAGTGAAGTTAAACGAGTTAACTTCAGTCGCCACACCGCCCACAGAGTTCAAAGAACCCAGAGGAGCGTGAGTCATGTATTCAGCCGCGCGGCGAGCTTGCCAAGGCTGAATGTCATTCTTGATTTTGTTCAAGTCCAAACCGTTAGTACCGCGCAAGGGTTCCAACCAAGGGCCTTGGAAATCCCAGAAACGCATCGTTTCACCGCCGAAAATGATTTCGCCAGTAGGAGAGCGCATCAGGTATTTACCCAGACCGGTGGGGCCTTGTGCAGAACCGACGTTAGCACCCAAGCGTTGGTCGCGGATCAGGAAGGTCAAAGCTTGCGCTTGAGAAGCTTCCGGGCCCGTCGGGCCGTAGAATTCGCTGGGGTAAGCAGTGTTGTTGAACCAGACAAAGCAGCAAGCGATGAATCCCATCAGGGACAAAGCGCCCAAGCTGTAAGACAGGTAAGCTTCGCCAGACCAGATTAAGGCGCGGCGAGCCCAGCCGAAAGGCTTGGTCAAAATGTGCCAAACACCGCCAGCGATACAAATCAGGCCAACCCAGATGTGACCGCCGATGATATCTTCCATGTTGTTGACGCTGACAATCCAGCCTTCGCCACCAAAAGGAGAGCGAGTCAAGTAGCCAAAAATCACAGCCGGATTCAGAGTGGGGTTAGTAATGACCCGCACGTCGCCGCCGCCCGGAGCCCAAGTGTCATAGACACCGCCGAAGAACATGGCTTTAGCTACGAGCAGCAGAGCGCCGCATCCCAACAGAATCAGGTGGTAGCCAATGATATTGGTCATCTGGTTCTTGTCTTTCCAGTCGTAGCCGAAGAACGAAGAGTATTCTTCGAGAATTTCCGGGCCACGAACGGCGTGATAAATGCCGCCCAAACCGAGAACAGCAGATGAAATCAAGTGAAGAACGCCAACGACGAAGAACGGGAAGATATCCGTAACTTCACCGCCGGGGCCGACGCCCCAACCCAAAGTAGCGATGTGGGGCATCAAGATTAAGCCCTGTTCGTACATGGGCTTTTCTGGGATAAAGTGAGCGACTTCAAACAAAGTCATTGCTCCGGCCCAGAAAACGATCAAACCAGAGTGAGCGACGTGTGCGCCCAGCAGTTTGCCAGAGAGATTGATTAAACGAGCGTTGCCAGACCACCAAGCGAACCCGGAGGATTCTTGGTCGCGACCGCTTGCGTAGGAATTAGAGAGCGTTACCACGCGGTAGAACCTCCAACGATTTTAGATTTTGGATTTTGGGTTTTTTTGTTTCCCTAGTAGGGCACGGGAGTACCGCACCTGCCCCAGGGAATAGGGATGTGGATTTCATATTAGTTTAAAAAACTTAAATTAATCTGAAATCCAAATCCTGATTTTTTTAAAGTGCGTTACCGCGAGGCAGAACTTCTTCAGGGAAGATGTAGTTTTCATGAGGTTGGTCCGTAGGAGCCATCCAAGCACGAATGCCTTCGTTAAGCAGAATGTTCTTAGTGTAGAACGTTTCAAACTCAGGATCTTCAGCAGCGCGCAATTCTTGTGATACGAAGTCATAGGCGCGCAGGTTTAATGCCAAACCGACGATGCCAATGGAGCTCATCCACAAGCCTGTGACAGGTACGAACAACATGAAGAAGTGCAACCAGCGCTTGTTGGAGAAGGCAATTCCGAAGATTTGCGACCAAAAGCGGTTAGCTGTAACCATCGAGTACGTTTCTTCTGACTGAGTTGGGTTGAAGGCGCGGAAGGTGTTTGCGCCTTCGCCGTCTTCAAACAAGGTGTTTTCTACGGTTGCACCGTGGATAGCGCACAACAGCGCGCCGCCCAAGATGCCTGCAACGCCCATCATGTGGAACGGGTTGAGCGTCCAGTTGTGGAAGCCTTGCAGGAATAACAAAAAGCGGAAAATTGCTGCGACGCCGAAACTGGGGGCGAAGAACCAGCCTGATTGACCCAAGGGGTAAAGCAGGAACACCGAAACAAACACGGCGATGGGGCCGGTGAATGCTAGGGCGTTGTAGGGACGGATGCCTACCAAACGGGCGATTTCAATCTGACGCAGGCAAAAGCCTATAAGTGCGAAAGCGCCGTGGAGGGCTACGAATGTCCACAGCCCGCCGAGTTGGAACCAGCGGGTAAAGTCCCACTGTGCTTCCGGGCCCCACAGGAACAGCAGGGAGTGTCCGAGGCTGTTGGCTGGGGTGGAGACTGCTACGGTGAGGAAGTTGGCTCCTTCGAGGTAGGAACTTGCCAAACCGTGGGTGTACCAGGATGTGACGAAGGTGGTGCCTGTTAACCAGCCACCGATGGCTAGGTAGGCGCAGGGGAATAGCAGGATGCCAGACCAGCCTACGAAGACGAAGCGATCGCGTTTGAGCCAGTCGTCGAGTACATCAAAGATGCCTCTTTCGGTCTGGGCGCGTCCGACTGCGATTGTCATAAAAAAAACTGGGTAAGTGGGAAACGAGCGTGTCTTCCGACCTGAGAGGAAAACAACGCGGCGATTTCAATCGCCTTGAATCTTTCCCCTTTCGGGGTTGGAGGGGTATGGTTGCCCCTCCGATGAGGTATGGTTGCCTCAGTCTCCCTTGCGGGGTAATGTTCGCCTCGACCTGGTTATAAAGGCTTGTTAGACCTGCGACACTGTTTCAGTGACTTTAAAACTGTTTAATCGCAGGTGACAGAGCCCAAAACTGGCGTCGCATTCGCCGGTGTCGTGACCTAAATAACGTCTCCTCTTGCGAGGGGTCTGGTCAGAACAGCTTGCAATTTCTTACAAGCTCAGTGGCCTTAGCCCTTAGTTCCTGACTGCGGTAAAATCCTTTTGCTTGTTAAAAAACTAAGGTTTCTAATTAAACTTAACATAAGTATATATTAGAAGTTCAGAATTTTTCAACATAATTAGCAGGTGTTGATACACAATCCCGATCGGTCGCTGACGCGATCGCGTCAGCGAAGTGTGACGCTCGGTGGGCTAATTGAATTAAGATTTGGCTTTAAGGCTGTTTAATTTTATGACTGCAAAAACAACGACCTCGATCGATTCTGTCCTGCGCTACCCGGTTTTGGGCTCCCGCCGCTTCAGCAATTACTGGTGGGCGACGGTGGTCAGCATTGGAGGGACTGGTTTCCTGCTGTCGGGCATTTCCAGCTACTTGCACGTTAACCTCCTGCCTTTTGCTGACCCGACTCACCTTGTTTTCATCCCCCAAGGCATTGCGATGGGTTTCTACGGTGTCTGTGGCGTGCTGTTGGCGCTCTACCTGTGGCTGACTATTCTCTGGGATGTCGGTGGCGGTTACAGCGAGTTCGATCGACAAACTGGCAACATTCGGATCTTTCGCTGGGGTTTTCCGGGCAAAAACCGCAAGCTTGATTTTACTTGCAAGATATCGGACGTGCAATCTGTGCGGGTAGACATTAAAGAAGGTCTCAGTCCCCGCCGCAGTATTTATCTTAAGCTCAAAGACCGCCGTCAGTTTCCCCTGACTAGAGTCGGACAGCCGATTGCTTTGTCGGAAGTGGAAAATCAAGCAGCCGAATTGGCTCGATTTTTGCAAGTTCCCCTAGAAGGACTTTAGGGATTTTCGATTTGCGATTTTAGATTTTAGATTGGTAATGTCTCGTAGGGTGCGCCGGGCCGCGCACCTTACCTACCTGGTAAGTGAAAAAGATCGATCTGCGAGTAAGCCCGTTACCAATTTTTGAATCTATCAATTAACAATACTTCGGATAGTTTTTGATTGCCAACCGTAGAATAAGGGTTTCAAGGCTCCAATGCCTGTTCGCTACCAAAGCAAAATCGCGGGTTTCAGACTAGGAACTAAAAACAGTTCGGACTATTGAATTAAAATCTTTAGTTGCAAAGTCCGTAATTGACTCAAAGTGAAAATACAAATGCAAATGCAAATCAAAATTCAGCGGTGGTTGTTCTCACTTTTAATAATTGGCGCGTTGTTTGTCGGAGGATGCGGTAGTTCCCCTGTGGCAGACTCGACTGCGACATCGAATCCGGCGTCGGGTGAAAATATTTCTTTGTCTCCGTCTCCTTCTCCTGCTGCTGTAGCGGCGAGTTCACAATTTAGCAATTTGCCACGATTGGAAGGAAAAGCAACGGTGGTGATGACGGTTAAAGGTGCTCCAATTACGATCGAACTCGACGGCACAAATGCGCCAATTACTGCGGGCAATTTTGTCGATTTGGTTCAGAAAGGAGTCTACGACGGGCTGGTATTTCACCGAGTCGTGCGGGAACCTCAGCCTTTTGTAGTTCAGGGCGGCGACCCTCAGGGTAAAGACCCTAAATTCCCTACAGCGCGACTGGGAACTGGGGGTTTTATTGACCCAAAAACTACTACCGAACGCAGGATTCCTCTGGAAATTAAAGCTAAAGGTGCTGCCAATCCGACTTACAGCCAAACGTTAGAAGAAGCTGGGGTTAAGGAGAAACCCGTGTTGGTGCACAGTCGCGGCGCTGTTGCTATGGCTCGATCGCAGAGTCCGGATTCGGCTTCTTCTCAGTTTTACTTTACTTTGACCGATGTACCGTTTTTGGACGGCAGCTATGCGGTTTTTGGGTACGTGAAACAAGGCATGGATGTGATTGATAAGATTGAAGCGGGCGATCGCATTGAGAAGGCTACTGTTACTCAAGGTTTGGAAAATTTTAAGCCTGTTCAGTAGTCAGTAGTCAGTCGTCACTCGTCATATCAATTCCGGTTGCACGATCGAGATGATTGTTGACTGTTGACGGTTGACTCGATTTTATTATTCCGATGCAACCGGAAACGATATCAGTCGTTGGTCGTTGGCTAGTAGTTAATAATTAGTTCCAATCATAAATAACTAATGACTAATGACTAATGACTAATGACTAAAAATTTGGGAATCTGAGGGCAGATGTGGATGTTGTTGTTACGGGAATTGGCCTGGTTTCTGCTTTAGGCACTCTGGATGGTAGCTGGAAAAGATTGTTGTCTGGGGAATCAGGAATTCGACAACATCAACCTTTTATAGAACTTGAACGGCGACCTTTGGCTTTAATTGGCACAAAACCTGTCGATTTAATAACTTTAATTCGGCAGGTTTTAACAGATGCTGTGCAAGATGCTAATTTGACTTTGCCTTTGCCCGATTGCGGGATTGTGATCGGTTCTAGCCGAGGCTTCCAGGCAAATTTGGAACTGTTGGCAAGCGAAGGAAGAGGGAAGAAGGAAGAGGGAAGAGGGAAGAGGGAAGAAGGAAGAGGGAAGAGGGAAGAGGGAAGAGGGAAGAAGGAAGAGGATAGAGAATTCTCAATTACCGATTCGCCATGCCCAATGCCCAATGCCCAATGCCCAATGCCCAATTCTCAATTTGTGAATTTTTTGCCTCACATGGGGGCGATCGCAGCGGCGAGGGCAATTGGTTCGACGGGGCCGGTACTGGCGCCGATGGCTGCTTGTGCGACGGGTATTTGGTCGATCGCCCGCGCTGTTGATTTAATCCGCACCGGTGAGTGTCAGCGGGCGATCGCAGGTGCTGTCGAAGCCCCTATAACACCGCTGACTCTGGCTGGATTTAGCCGGATGGGTGCTATGGCAAACAATGGATGCTATCCCTTTGATGAAAATCGGGAAGGCTTTGTGCTCGGTGAAGGCGGGGCTTTATTTGTATTAGAATCTGCCGAGTTGGCAAGGCGTCGTGGTGCTAAAATTTACGGTCAAATTTCCGGTTTTGGCTTGACAAATGATGCTTGCCATGCTAATGCGCCGGAGCTGGGGGGGAAAAGTGCGATCGCGGCGGTAAATCAATGTTTGAAACGCAGCAATTTAGCGGCGATTGATATAGATTTTATTCATGCTCACGGTACTGCAACTGAGTTAAATGACCGACACGAAGCACTGTTAATTGAGAAGTTATTTCACCGAGGAGTTGCTGTTAGTTCGACTAAGGGGGCTACGGGTCATACTTTGGGAGCTTCCGGAGCTTTGGGCGCGGCTTTTTGTTTGATGAGCATTAAAAATCAGATGTTGCCGCCTTGCGTTGGAATGAAAAAACCGGGGTTTGAATTAGATTTTGTTCGCTGTGCGCGATCGGCTATTGTCAGAAATGCGGTTTGTTTAAGTTTTGGCTTTGGCGGGCAGAATGCTGCGATCGTTTTATCGGGCGAGCGTTAATTTTTGTAAACTCGGTCGATCGACATTTAAATTACACGATCTCTCTACAGTTAAAATCTTCTGAGGTGGCCGGAGAACCCCCCGCACATCCAATTTAAATCTCAAAAATAGTACAATACTTATGTATTTTAGTCAATTAACTGAAAATTTTGGTGAGATTGCTGCTGCTATGCTAGTCTGGCTCTGCATGCCGACGCTGATGCTTGTGTCAAAGCCTAGGAGGCTCGAAAAGAGAGGCAGATTAAAGCAGTATTGTATTTTATTAACGCACCGATGGCGATCGGCGAAAATAGAAAAAAGAAACTGTTTAAATTAAGCCTTAGGTATTTTCACATGGATCTGGCCTCTCATCGATTTATGTCTTATTTTGAACCCGAGCAAGCTGCTCACCTTTACCAAATAGCTGTTTTGGAGAGTTTTGCTCAGGAAACGCTGGTTTTTGAAGAAGGAGAAACAGCGGATTTTTTATATCTAGTTTTAGAAGGTAAAGTCGAGTTTAGCAAGCGTCTTGAAAATCATAAATATCAAACTGTTGCTGTGGCTAAGCCAGACGATTATTTTGGCGAGCTCGGAGTTTTAGACGGAGAACCTCGCAGTGCTAGAGCTGTGGCAGTTGCAGGCTCGACTTTGGCCAAAATAGCCCGTGAAGAACTAATAGCAACTCTCCAGTTTGCTAAAGGCAGTTCGGTACTGCAAATGTTTAGTTTCATTACTAAAAATTTACGAGAAACCACGGATCACTATGTTAGCCAGTTGGTACACAAACAAAAAATGGTATTGGTAGGAGAAATGGTGAGTACAATTATTCACGATTTCAAAAGTCCTTTTACCGGAATTAAACTCTCCATTGAAATGCTCAAAGAAATGCACGAAGATGAGGAAACTCAGGAGTGGTGCGAACTTATTCAATTGCAGGTTCAGCGAATGTTGGGGATGGCTGAAGAAGTGTTAGAATTTTCGCGCGGTAATTCTGTATTAAATAAAAAACCAGTTAATCTAATTCAGACGTTGCAGCATTTTGAAAAGTTGAACAGAGTTTATTGTGAAGCAGCAAACGTAGATTTGATAGTACGGGTGACAGAAGTCATAGTGGAAGCTGACGAAAATAAGATTTTGCGTGTTTTACAAAATTTAGTTGGGAATGCTGTTGAGGCTTTTGGTGGAAGAGGGGGTCGGGTGGAGATTGCGGTCAAACAAAGTGAGGAGTGGGCCGAAATTAGCATTTACGATAACGGGCCAGGCATTCCACCGACAATTAAGGAAAAGTTATTTGAACCGTTTGTGACTTATGGCAAGCGGACTGGTACTGGGTTGGGAACGGCAATTGTTAAGTCGATCGTTGAGGCTCACAAAGGGAAAATTACTTATGAGTCAGAGGACGGAAAAGGCACAACTTTTTATATCCGCTTGCCGAAAAGCATGGCTTTAGCCGATTAAAATTAAGTAGGGAGGAAGATATATACTTAGGACTTTCTCACTAATCCTCAGAGACTTGGTTGATGAGTAGATATCTTGTTATTAAACAATATTTTTATGAGAAACCGAGTTTAAGAACCTAATTCCTAATACTGTGTAGCGATTTGCAGAATCAAGTAGAATTGAATTAACGAACCGCTAAAAATCTGATGCCAGTTACTATTCAAACCTTACCCACAGAAGTTATCAATTTAATTGCCGCAGGCGAAGTGATTGACTCGATCGCCGCAGCGGTACGAGAATTAGTTGAAAATTCTCTGGATGCTGGCGCAACTCGCATCGTTGTTTCTGTGTGGCCGGAACAGTGGCGGGTGCAAGTTGCAGATAATGGTACGGGAATGGATCTGGAAAATTTGCGGCAGGCGGCTTCGCCTCACAGTACGAGCAAAATTACCACTGAAGCAGACCTTTACAAAATTGATACTTTGGGATTTCGTGGGGAAGCTTTGCACAGTTTAGCTCAGTTGGGGTGTTTGGAGGTTTTGAGCCGATCGAATGATTTGGGATTGGGGGATTTTTCGGAAAATCGAGAGTCGGCGCAAACCCCCGCCAAATCTTCCTTTAACAAGGGGGGAGTTGAAAATGCTCGATCGGGCTGGCGGGTGGTTTACAATAACGCGGGCGTTGCTGTGGAGGTGGAAACAGCGGCGATCGCTCCGGGTACGGTGGTGACTGTTGATAATTTGTTTGGCAATTGGCCAGTGCGCCGCAGTTTTTTGTCGCCGGCACAGCAAATGCGATCGATCCAATTAACCCTTCAGCAAATTGCTATTTGTCACCCGCACGTTAATTGGCAGTTGCGTCAAGGAAATACGCCTTGTTTGCACGTAACTCCTGGTAGCACAGCGGAACAACTTTTACCTCAATTCGTGCGCGGTGTGCGAGCGAGCGATTTGCAGTATTTAAAGTTAGATTTGCCGGCAAGCCCTCAAAATCAGAAAGCAGCAAATTTATTGATAGAAACTCAACTTGTTGGAGCTACAGTTAAGCCTAATTACCAATTACCAGTTGCCAGTTCCCATTTCCAAATGCCCAATTCCCAGCGTTTGGAGTTAGTAATTGGTTTGCCCGATCGGTGTCACCGCAGGCGGCCGGATTGGGTGAAAGTTGGGGTAAATCGGCGAGTTGTGCGATCGCCCGAATTAGAGCAAACTATTCTCAGCGCCTTTGCCCGCACTTGTCCGCGCGATCGCTATCCCGTGTGTTTTGTCCACCTGCAAATCTCCCCTTCGGAAATCGACTGGAACCGCCACCCGGCTAAGGTGGAAATTTATCTGCACGATCCGAGTTTTTGGCAAGCGCAAGTTAGCGCAGCAATTGCTCGTGCTTTGCATTTGAACGATGAAGTTTTGCCGCCTGCCCCAATTCCCGATCGAGTGGGAAAATTGCTGAAGGCATCGGAACAAAAAAGTGCTTACAGTGTCGGGATTTCGGCTAGGCAGAATGATGCAGGTGGCGAACAGGAAAAAGCTAATAAAATAGGATTGATGGAATTGAGGGCGATCGCTCAAGTTCACAATACTTACATTGTTGCCGAACATTCCAGCGGAATGTGGTTGGTGGAACAACACATCGCTCACGAGCGCGTTTTATACGAGCAATTGTGCGCGGATTGGCAGTTAAAATGTCTAGAAAAACCAGTGATTCTCAGTCAATTATCTGCGCTGCAAATTGAGAATTTATCCCGCTTGGGTTTGGAAGTAGAAAGTTTTGGCGAACAGCTATGGGCTGCCCGCGAAGTTCCTGAATTGTTAGCCGATCGAGATGACTGTGCGGATGCGCTTTTTGAACTCAGTAAAGTCGCAGATTTACAAGCGGCTCAAGTTGCGACTGCTTGCCGTAGCGCTATGCGAAACGGTACTCCTTTGAGTCTTTCCCAAATGCAAAATTTGTTGGATGAATGGCAGCAAACTCGCAATCCGCGCACTTGTCCTCACGGCCGCCCTATCTATTTTGCTTTGGAAGAATCGACTTTGGCTCGGATTTTTCGCCGCAGTTGGGTGATTGGTAAAAGTCACGGGATTTGAAAGTTGATTTGACATCCAAGGGCGTTCACCTCAATCTGGCTCGATTTAAAAAAAATCGTGAAGCTTTATTAAAAATAGTGGCGGATTTAGATGAAAAAACTTAGAATATATTAAAATTTAAATAATGCACTGTTTTTAATATGTTTTGGGCAACAAACCAGATGGCTGCTTCACAATAAGAAGTACCTGTTTTACAATAACCAAGGTTAATTCTACTACAAAAAATGCCTGTTTCCCAGAATAATCTTTGTTGTGGAACAGGCATCTTGCCTGTTCATGATGTGAGTACAAAAAGTAAATTAAAAATAAATCAATAATAAATATGGATTTTCCGATCGCCCGACAACTCTTTTATCGAGAAATAAACCAGCCTGATGGCTCGATCGACTTGGCGAAAGCTGCTCTTTATATGGCTTTGGAAGAATACCCAAATTTAGAGCCAGAGGAGTATCTCAACGCTCTCGACACGATCGCAGATGAAGTGCGCTCACGCCTGCCGGCACAGAATTATCCGCTGCGGATTATCCAAACTATTAACGGCTATTTATACGGGGAATTGCAGTTTGCGGGCAATGATGTTGATTATTACGACCCCCGCAATAGCTTTTTGAATGAAGTGATAGATCGGCGTACTGGCATTCCGATATCTTTATCTTTGGTTTATTTGGAGGTTGCTCAGCGCATTGATTTTCCGATGGTGGGAATTGGGATGCCGGGACATTTTTTAATTAGACCGGATTTTGAAGATGCTGGTATTTTTGTTGATGCGTTTAACGGCGGCGAGATATTATTTCCTGAAGATTGTCAAGCCAGACTTTCTCAAATTTACGGTCAACCTATGGAGTTGCAGCCGACTTTTCTCGCTCCGGTAAGTCGCCGACATTTTTTGGGGCGAATGCTGGGAAATCTGAAGGCGATTTACTTGCAACAGGGAGATGCTGTGAGGCTACTCTTGGCGATAGAACGGATTTTGCTGCTGTTTCCCGATGCGCTGGGGGAACGGCGCGATCGCGGGATTCTCTATTATCAACTGGGACGCTTGGTCGAAGCGCGCCACGATTTGGAACTATACCTGAGAAATGCTCCGAATGCTCCTGATGCTGCTAGAATTCGCCAATTGGTCGATCGGCTCGATCGGGATATGTGAACTTAAATTTGGTATCGATCACAGACTATAAGACATATTCAAGTGACACTCAATACACTGCTGCCCGACCACCAAATTTCGCTTTTATCATTTTTGCAAAGGTATGTAAAATTATTAAAAAAATAATTATAACATATTAATTGTCAATTAACACCTATCTTTTGATAGGTTGAATTTGCTTGACTTGACTGTAAAATTATAGGTCATTTACGGAAATCCCGAGTCTACTTTCCCGACTGGTACCCGCACAGATACCTGTACTCATACCCGCACAGACGAGCGATCGAAAAAGTATTTTGAAGTAAAGAGGCACAAACTCATGAACTTTCAGTTTCAACAAGGTTATCTCAACGGAATGCAACCGCTCTCAGCCCATTTAACCAAAAGAATGTTAAAGTCTTTATCATTAGGTTTGGCTCTTTTACTGGGAACAAGTGCAATATTCCTAAGCAGCGACAAAGCCTTTGCATTAGACAATCTTACCGTAAAATACGGTGCTGTTGACGTAACATTACCCATGAGCGACTTGCAAAGCTTTGCACAAACTGGCAAAGCATCATCTCAACTGCAAAGCGTTCTGAGTCTTGCGAAACAAACTCCCGAGTCGGTGCGCGAAATATTAACGCGAGAAGTGCCTTTAGATTCCCAATTAGTAGCGCGGCTGGCAACTACTTATTTTGGGGAAATTGTTTTCAAACAATTGGGCGAGGTTGCTTATGCGCCGACTGCTCGGCTTCAAAGCGTGCCCGCACTGCGCGATGCTTTAGTCGCAGCTTCCAAAGATGGCAAAATATCGCTGATTGAAGTGATGCAAAATTACAGCCCTGCGGCTTTAGAAGTTGACGGCAATCAAGCTATTGCTATCTACGAGCGAGTGATTAAAGACGTGCAAGATTTGCAAGCTTTGTATCAGAATTCCCCGGCTTTGCAAAATACCGCCGGCCAAGCGGTGAATTCTGCCAGACAAATGATTTGTCAGCCCAGTCCATCAGGAAGTGTGAAGTAAATAACTGAAATTCCAGGGAATTGGAAATTGGGAATTGGGAATTGGGAATTGGAAATTGGTGCTTTTTTTCCTATTAGCTCTTAGTTTTCAGCTATTACCAATTACCAATACTTCGGCTACGCGAGCGAACAAGTTCCCAATTACCCCTTCTCCATTACCCTTTACCCATTTTTTGAGATAGTTGCTCCGCTACCCGCTTGAGTCGGCGGAGTTGGTCTTTCATATCTTTCTGCGTCCAAGGGGCTGCAAAGCGATTGAAACCAAATCTAATTAAACGATTGGGAATTTGAAATTCAAAGCGGTTAATCAAGAGAGTTCCTTGGATTTGGGGCTGGCATTCCCAGCGATCGCATCCTTTGAAAAATCCGTCAAACCCCCACACAATTAAACCGGGTTGTCGCTCCAACACAACACTCTCTAAAGTGGGTTGCAAAACGGGAATTTTTATGATAAATAAGCTGCGACTTCCTACAGCCGTATCCCATTCGCCCTCGGGTTCGCAGCGTAGCAGGGGATTAAGCCACTTGTGCATCAAAGTTCGATCGACTATACAGCGCTCCACCAGAGTAGCAGCAGCCTGAATTTCAATGGATTGCTCGAAAACTTGACGAATTGACATGAGAACCTGCAACAACGAGGGTATTACAAAACTTTGCTTACTTTATAGTCCTTTATTTACTTGTACCGTCAATTTTTCCAGAAATTAAAAGATTGACACACTCATAAATACAGTGTATCATCTTGAATTAAAGTATATATACCGATTATGCAGTTAGTCGAAAGGCACGTCATTAAACCCAATCATAGGTTTTATCGAGAAGCCGATCGACTGTCTTGGCTGTCCAAAAATCTTTACAATAGCGCTAACTACATCTACCGTCAAAACTTTTTCGCCAGCCAACAAACAAACGCTCTGGCTGTTTATCACACGCTCAAAACAAGTCCTGATTACAAAGCACTGCCGGCAAAGGTAGCACAAAGCACGCTCGGCTTAGTGCTCAAAGCATGGACTAGCTATTATCTGGCGGTGCGGAACTATCAGGAAGACCCAACTAAATTTAAAGCCGCCCCGAAAATCCCTCATTATAAAGGTTCAAGAGAGCGAAAAAGAGAGGACGGGCGCTATGTAGTTGTATTTAATTGTCAAGCTGTCAGCAAAAGAGCCTTAAAAAAAGGATATGCTCGTCCCTCTGGGACAAATATTTGGTTGCCCTCAAAAGTCACCTCGATTCTGGAAATCCGGATTGTTCCCAAGGTAGGTTGTTATGTTGTCGAGGTGCTCTATGAAAAGTTAGAACAGCCTTTACAAGTTAATCAGAGAGTAGCTGCCATAGATTTAGGATTAAACAATCTGGCAACATTAACCTACAATGTTCCTGGGTTAGTACCGACAATCTTCGACGGACGGGCTGTTAAGTCAACCAACCAATACTGCAATCAAGTTTCATCGGCCTTGAAATCCTTGCTGCCCGCAGCCCAAAAAACCAGTAAAAAACTCGCCAAATTGTGGCACAAGCGTAACTGTAAAGTGGATTACTACTTCCACACGACGAGCTCCGCAATTATTAAAGAACTCGTCAATCATCAAATTGGCTTGCTGGTTATAGGCTGGAACCAGGATTTCAAAGATGGGATTAAGACTGGCAAGGTTAATAATCAAAATTTTGCCTGTATTCCCCATCGCCGATTCGTGCAAATGTTGCAGTACAAAGGACAGATTGCGGGAATTAAAGTTGTGTTAGTAGAGGAGAATTACACATCCAAATGTTCAGCCTTGGATTGGGAACCAATTCAAAAACATTCCGACTACATTGGCAGTAGGGTAAAAAGAGGATTGTTCAGAACCCAAACTGGACGCTTCATAAATGCCGATGTAAACGGTTCTTTGAATATTGGCCGAAAAGCAGTCGGAGATGGGTTTATCCCTAATTCGATAGAGGGTTTTGTAGTTAACCCAGTACGATTAAAAGCGTACAAACATTAAATTTAGGCAATGTCTAGATTTTGTGGAACTATTATTAAAGTTTCGTCTTCTCCCTGTCAAATATGACGTTAACCTGAGAAAAAAATGAATGAAACTTGGCAAGAAATAACTCAACCGATCTCGGGCCCAATAGCGGCTTTGTCCGATCGCATTTTGGCACAGGCCCAATCCGGGAATCCCCTGACAGATGCGGAACGCGGAATTAACAATTTCATTCAGGGCTCAAACATTGAAAATCTCCTCTGGGCCGTCGGTATCCTGCTAATTGGCTTGATAGTATCAGCCCTCGTCTCATCTGTAGTCGGGGGATTGCTCAAGAAGACTACGCTCGACAATCGGCTGGCTGCTTGGATTACCGGCCGGCCGGAAGGAGCTGGAGCCCCCCAAGTGGAAAAATGGATTTCCACAGCGGTGTTCTGGATCATTTTTATCTTTTTCCTAATTGCCTTTTTCAACCGCCTGAATCTAACGGCTGTCTCCCAACCCCTCAATACTTTTCTCAATCAAATTACCGGTTTCTTGCCGAAGTTAGCCGGCGCGCTAATTTGGTTGGGGATTGCTTGGGTGTTGGCAACTGTAGCCAAAATGGCCGTATCGCGGGCGATGCGGACTTTTAGCGTGGACGAGCGCTTGAATCAGGAGGTGGGCACTGCGTCCACTGAGCGCCCTTTGCTGCTGAGCGATACTGTGGCGAATGCGCTGTACTGGTTCATTTTTCTGCTGTTTTTGCCGCTGATTCTTGACTCACTGGAAATGCAGCAGGCTCTGCTGCCAGTTAATAATTTACTCAACCAAATTCTGGCGGCAATTCCGAAAATTCTGGAAGCTGTGCTGATTGGGTTTGTGGGCTGGCTGCTGGCTATGGTGGTGCGGCGGATTGTCACGAATCTGTTGGCTGCTGCTGGGGCGGACAGTTTGGGCGCTCGGTTTGGAATTTCGCGGACTTCGGGCGGACAATCCCTGTCGTGGATTGTCGGGACGATAGTCTATGTTTTGATTTTGATTCCAACGGCGATCGCAGCTCTGAACGCTTTGGACATTCAGGCGATTTCGCAGCCGGCAATCGCGATGCTCAACGACATTTTGGGCGCGCTTCCCAACATTTTTACAGCAGCCCTAATTCTGGCGGTTGCTTACATTTTGGGCCGCTGGATCAGCGATTTGGTGACTAATATCCTGACGGGAATTGGCTTCAACAATGTCTTTTCTTGGTTGGGAGTGCAGCCACCGAAACAGTCGCTGAGGCTACCGCCAAGTTCGATCGATCCCGACGCAACGATTCTTCAGGAACCGGAACTTCCGGCTCGCACGCCTTCGGAATTTGTCGGCATTGTGGTACAGGTGGGCATCATCCTGTTTGCTGTGGTGGCGGCTACCGACGTGCTCGGGATTCCAGCGCTGACGGCGATTGTTAGCGGTATTGTCCTGGTTGCAGGTCGGGTGCTGGCCGGTTTGGTGGTATTTGCGATCGGCTTGTATTTGGCGAATCTGGCGTTTAGTTTGATTGCCAGTTCTGGAACTCGCCAAGCGCGGCTTTTGGGCCAAACGGCTCGGATCGCGATTATTGCCTTTGTTTCGGCCTTGGCGCTGCAACAGATGGGCATTGGCAGCGATATTGTGAATTTGGCTTTCGGGCTGCTGCTCGGGGCGATCGCAGTTGGTATTGCTCTAGCTTTTGGTTTGGGCGGGCGCGAGATTGCGGCCGACCAAATTCGCGAATGGTTAGCGTCGTTTAAACAAGATAAGACGCCGCGTTTGTAATTCTATAAAAAGGCGTTTGTCAAGTACAAACGCCTTTTTTTTATAATTATCGATCTTCAAAATTGATGGTGGGTCGATCCCGACGGGCTTCATCCATAGACAGCAACTGGGTTTGGATCATTTTAGGCTTATACTCGCATCACAGTGACACAAGAGCCCTAAGCCAAAACCTCAACACGCCCGCCATGCCCAAAATCTCGGAATGCAATGGCTGCACTTTGTACCCAAACAACCCTTCCATCAATGCACCGGCAAACTAACTGAGTATTTTGCGTTTCTCCATGTCAAGGTTGTGTTGAGCGATTGGTACGAGATGAAAGCCAAAGTGCGAGCGTGATTTTGAGTTGGATGCGATCGGCGATCGAGATGGAAGATGGGCTGAGTCAAAATCCAGATGTCAACCGATTAGATAGATGCGTCGGGAGGGGGCGTAGCCATCGCTCCCAAGTACAGCTATTGACTCTTACACAGTTTAGAGAAGCGCTTTGGGCTCTTACTACTTGTTGAACTAACGACACATAGCTTGTTGGGCGATCGCGTTTTTAAGAGTGGGATTATGCGAGATCCCTCATGAGCGCGATCGATGGCTATAGGAAAGCAGCGATAGCCGACAAATCACGTCCTTAGGGTGCTACACATCACCCGCACCCTGCTTTTGGTACGGTTGGCAACACCGACCATACTTCCCCCGACGATCGCGCCGTTCAGGGTTCACTCGGCAAGGTCATCATGGCGTTGCCACAGCATTTCGGTTTCTAGGAATAGCTTTGTACGGTTTTCTTCAATGCGAATTACTCTGATTGTTTCGCACTAATTCTGGCAACTACGACTAACAAAGTGGGGTTTTCCTGACTGTTGCTCCCACTTATAAAGCGGCATCATAATAACTGTAAGCAATGAGCTTCAACCCAAACTTTCCTTATAAAGCTTTACCAATCTTTGAGGTGACAGATTATGTTGATGCGCTATTGGCAACCCTTCACGGAAATTGAAACGATCCGCGAGCAACTCGATAAAGTTTTTGACCAACGGGCAGCAACGAGAGATAACTCAGAAGCCGCTTGGATGCCAGCTCTGGAATTGGTTGATGCTGGGGACAACTTCGTATTAAAAGCGCAACTGCCTGGAATTGACCCCAAAGACGTTGACGTTCAAGTCACTCCGGAAGCAATTTCTATCTCTGGCGAGCGCCGCTACGAAAACACAGAAGAAAAACCCCGCTACGTCCGCTCAGAATTCCGCTACGGCAAATTCCACCGGGTGCTTCCCTTGCCCGCACACATTCAAAACGACTCTGTGCAAGCTGAATGCAAAGATGGCATTCTAACGCTAACCCTGCCCAAAGTGACTGAAGCCCGCAATAAAGTCGTCAAGATTAATTTGGCCGAAATTGCTGGAACTCCAGCGACTCCCGCTTTGGAACAGGCTAACCAATAACGATCGGCTGTGCTTAATTGAGTGAGGCAAATTTTCCTTTCATTGAGCCTGATTGGATTTACTTAACAACAACGGAACTGGAAAAGCTGATACCGGGAGCGACCATTGCTCCCGGTATTCTTTATTTGGGGAAGCTGAGCGAAAAGCTACCTACAACTGTCCTGAGCCCGCAGTGAATTTAGTAACGCTTACAAGGCCCGCTTCCAGTAAATTCAGGAGAGCTGGACGAGCAGAATACCCAATCGTGATCCCAGGGGCATTGAAATCCCTTGCTCATGCGTTCCACCTCCTTCATTCTTCCCAAACTTCCCGAAGGCGAGCGCTGTACCTTTTACGCAAACAACCCTTCCATCATTGCATCGGCAAACTAACTGAGTATGGAGCATGGATCAACGTCAAGGCTCTGCTGCAAGATGTGTATGAGTTGACATCCACCCCGCACTCTCTGTGACGGGGATTCCTAAGCCTCACGACTTAGGTTTCTGCTTCATAACACCAGCCTTCGGAGAGTAAATCTCGGAAGGTCTTACAGTCGCTTCACAGACATTAACCGCAAGCCCTGCGGCAAGAATATTTTTAGCGGCATTTACATTTCTGTTGTGACGTGTAGTAGCGCACTTAGGGCAATCCCACTCTCTGATATTTAGAGGCAACTTATCAACGATATAGCCACAATCTCCACACCTTTTAGAGCTAGGAAACCATTGGTAAATTTTGACGAATGTAGAACCATACCAGTTACACTTATATTCAAGTTGCCTGACTATTTCACCCCAACTAGCATCACTAATCGAGAGAGCAAGCTTAGGATTTTTGACCCGATTTTTCACAAACAAAGCCTCGACTGCAATCACTGGGTTTTCACGAACCAGTCTAGTTGTCAACTTGTGAATAAAATCCTTGTGAGCATCGCTAATTTCGGCATGAACTTTAGCGAATTTCAGCTTTGCTTTATGGCGATTGTTAGATCCTCCTTTATTCTTGTGGCTAAGCGCTTTCTGAGCTTTAGGCAATTTACGGCGTTTTGCCTTGAATGTTTTAGGATTGACAATCTTTTCGCCATTATTCAAATCCATTAGGCTAGTAATACCTAGATCCAAACCAATTTGACTCTTGAGATTCAGGTAATGTTGCAATTTCAACATCTACCAGCAAGGACACTGTCCGCCGTCCAGATGGCGAGAGTTTCACCGTAATTGTTGATGGAGCAGCACCTTCTGGAAGTTGACGATTCCAACGGACATCTAAGGGTTGAGAACATTTCGCTAAAAATACTTGCCCATCTTTCCATCTGAAAGCAGCTTTAGTAAATTCCGCGCTACCACCATGATGCTTTTTATTGAAGTTAGGGTATTTTGCGATTCCTGCAAAGAAGTTAGTAAACGCGGATTGCAAATGCCTCAAGCCTTGCTGTAATGGCACACTGCTAACTTCATTGAGAAACTGCAAGTCTTCTTGCTTTTTCCAATTGGTCAGCACTGTTGAAGTTTCAGAGTATCCGACTCGCTCTTTTCGTTCATACCATGCCTCTGTCCTTGCGGCAAGCGCACGGTTATAGACTAATCGAGCGCAACCCCTCGTTTTCCTAAGCAATGTTTCTTGGTCAAGAGTTGAATAAAATCGGTACTTGAATGCTTTTTGTGTCATGCTTTATATCAGATATCCTGTAAGATGTTTAAAGTAATTAAATTCGTCCTAGAAGGACGGGGTTTTAAACCCATTTTTTCGAGAAAGCTTTCAGAGTTAACAGGAGTTCATGTAGGAATGCAAATTCAACCATACGACCCTCGCTACCTTAATGCAGTTATTCGTCTTTCGCTCGGCGCATGGACTCCGGTCTTTGATTGGATTCAGAAGGCGATGAACGCTGAAGTTTACGAGGCCTTCTATCCTAATCATTGGCGTGTGAGCCAGCAAAAAGCTGTGGAGGATGTCTGTGCTGCGGAAGACACGAATGTATGGGTTGCGATCGATGCAGGTTCTACTGTGGGCTTTGTAGCTGTGAAACTACACTCAGAGGACCGTATGGGTGAAATTTACATGGTTGCCGTCGATCCAGATTTTCAGGATCGCGGCATTGGCAGCTCTCTGATAGAATTTGCTCTAGCTTGGATGAAAGATGCTGGGATGTCTATTGCTATGGTTGAGACTGGGGGCGATCCCGGTCATGAAAGAGCCCGTCACACCTATGAAAAGTCTGGTTTCGAGCTATTCCCAGTTGCCAGATACTTTAAAAAGCTCTAAGTGGAGTTGTTAAATATCAAAGTTTACTTTGTTCTATAACTTTGGATATTCAGATTGCTTTGTCAGTTATAAATAGTTAGTATAGGCTAGCATTTAACATCATAATCATGTATGCGATTCAACGAATTGGAGAGAGAACGTCAACGGAATCAATGTCTCACTCAGGAAAAGTTTTCTGAACACTTATTCACACTAAAGGAATGTATGGATGCCCAGTACCACTATACTAAGTTGTTCTATGGTCTTTTAGGACAACGCCATCTCACTCAACATACTCATGCAGAAACGCCAATCGTATCAGCAGTAATTAAAAATGAAATTGCGCTTTACTCAACACTGGTTTTAACAATAGATGGTTTACCCGGTTCGGGTCGGGTATTATTACGTTCAGTTTATGAAGCATTAATGATCGCAAAATTTGCATCTATACGGCAGAGTGACAGTCTCATATCGAAATGGATAGCAGGAGAGACGATTTATTTCTCCAATGCAATCCTCAAGAAGATAATGACACCAGAACTTACTGAACTTAAGAATCTTTGGGCAGTTTTATGTCAAGTATCTCATGCAACTATTTATTCATATCAGGTAACAACAAAATTTGAGGAAATTGAGAATGAAATATCAGCAAATCTTGCTATTTTAGCCATGTTACTAGGTTGCAATTTTCATCTCATAAATAAACACTATGTAACAAAATCAATGGTTTATTTGGCAAAGGCTTACCATAGCGAAGAGGGGGAGTTTCAGCGCCGTCGAGATACAGCGAAGATTGCTACTCAAGCTGCAACTAAATTTCTTTCTAAACAAGGTCGCCAGGTCATTAAAGAGTACTCTAAAGTGTGGCAACTAGCTCCTCAAGTTAGTTCGTAGAATTTGCTCTAAACAGCAGACTAACATTCGGGTGCAGCAGATTGACCGAAACCGCTTAGGAGAGATGCTAAGGTATTAGCCCGCTGACCCGATCTGTTAGATCGCTATGTATGTGACATAAGCTACAGGTTGTAAACAAATAAAGGCTAATCATTGGAGGTTATAATTAGAACTTCTAGAGATTGCAGGTACTACCAATGCTTATAAGTAGGTAGGCGCTGTAAAACACAATTATGTAAAGGATTGTAAAGTATTCAAATGCCCTAAGCGTGGCTAAGTTAGCCCTGTTTACATACTGTTACATAGCTGTGTTTAATCCCGCTTACCTACTTAGAGTGAAGTGTAACTGCTAGATTCACAGTGTGAAATCTAAGTTCGCGATCGCATTCTATACTTCAACTTAATGCGATCGCCCGCTCTATTAGAAGAAACAGGTTTTAGGAGAGCTAAAGAGAGGCAAACAAGCTCCCAGCTATAAGTCTGCTCAAAAAGCTTTAAGACGATTAATCGAATTGGCTACAACAACAACGACAGCAACAACCCCTTCCGAGTAATACATAGATAACTTCCCTTTCCCGTATATTACTTGGATAAGGACTTTTTGTGAGTGAAGTCAATGATTGTTGCATTCCCGGAAACGGCTCATATCAATTCCGGTTGCACCGGAATGATATAGCTTTGGTTTTTGGCCACCAATGGAAACAAGTAATCCCTTTAATCAAAGAAGATTGTTTCAGCAGAACTTGGCAGCGCTGAAATAATACTTCTTCTAATTCATCAAGATTTTGAAATGACCGATTGGCAATTGGTTCATTTACTAAAGGCCACAGACGTTCTGAGACAGTTGTAATTCGGGAGAATGAGAGGGCATAAATTCCAAGTGTAGACCAAGAAGGAACTATAACTTGTGGGCGAGTATGCCAACCATCGTAGGTCTTTAGTTAAGATGATGTGTTTATTTTTACCAACTCCAAATTCTCTAGCAAAATCTTCTAAAACTAAGTTGAAAAGCTCAATGTTAACTTTTGGAAGAATCCAAAAGTAGGTTTCTCCCGTTGACGGGTGTACAAAACCATACAACCATAGCCATTGATATCGCCAATTGACGTTGGCTATGGGCTGCTCCCCATATCCTACCCACACTCGCCTAACTATAGGTTTTAGTCCGAGACGATGCTCATCCATTGCCCACACTTCTACTGCTGCTGATGGATACTGCTGTTGAATTCGTTTGGCTTGCGATCGCAGTTTTTTTTCCAAGCTTCTTGGACTTCCAGGTCAGTCAAGTCGTGTTCCGGTCGAGGTATCCGCAACCGAAACTCCAACGAACGTAGGTAGTCCCAACCCCTTTGTACGCGCTCCGGGACGGTCAAGTAAATTACTGATCCACTCAGCAACTTTACGACTGTTCCACAATCCTCCATCAGCAGTCGGAGTTCGTAAAGTTTCCAAAAGTTGTGCTTGTTCTATAACAGAGAGTAAAGGTGGAGTGCCCGGATGTTGATGACGTTTGTCTTTCAACCCATTAGCACCTAATTGATTGTAGCGACGAACTAAGCGATATATAGAGTTACGGCAGTAACCAGTGACATCCGCGACATCTTCTGTCACTCGTCCAGTTGCCAAAAGCCAAATTATTTGGTAGCACGTCCGTTCAATGGGGTCTGACGCTTGACGATAAAGTTTAGACAACGGGCGAGGAAGTTTGATGAGGCTCTAACTTGAGGCGTTTAGGCATGACTTGTCCTCGTTGCACTCTTGACGCTCTTTCAGTATATCATTCCGGTGCAACCGGAATTGATATGAAGCCCGACACTCCTCACTGCTTCTCCACCTCAACCCTGGGCGATCGCCCAATCGAGTCATGTTTGGTTTCACGTTACCTATTGATTTACAAGCAATGACGTGACAGGCTCAACCCAACCTACAGCGAGGGGCGATCGCACTCGTTCCTACTCTGCGAAGGCTCGGCCTCAAGCAAGCGGTAAAGCTGCATCGGAGCGGTAGATTGCGACATTAGGTTAATGCTGGATAAGACCGATAGAGAGGATATTATCAGCAAAAGTGACAAATAACACCCCTGATTTCCAGGATTAACTATCAGAAGCGATGGATAACACCCAAGAACCCGGACTTAACCTGCAAAGTTTCTGTTTAATTCCTTAAAACTAGGATGTTGTCCAACAGATATGATGGATAATCCTGGAAGGTAAAGGTATTATCCAGCATATCTGCGGTTGAATACATAGCTATATTTTTTTGGCATCAAATGTGCCAAGAGCAACAATTGGAGAAAACAGATGTGGGATGAAAGATACAGTGCCAAAGAGTACGCATATGGCACAAATCCGAACAACTTTTTGGAAGCAAACGTCAGCAGTATTCCAAAAGGTAAAGTTCTGAGCTTGGCCGAAGGAGAAGGGCGGAATGCCGTTTTCCTTGCGAAACAGGGTTATTCTGTAACCGCTGTAGATGCTTCTCTAGTGGGTTTGAATAAGGCTAGAAAATTGGCCGAAGAGAATGGGGTGGTTGTTGAGTTTATTCATACTGATTTAGCAGAGTATGATTTAGGCGAAAATAAATGGGACGGAATTGTATCTATATTTTGTCCATTGCCCTCTTTAATCAGAAAACAACTTCATAAAAAAGTTGAAGTCGCGTTAAACCAAAACGGTGTTTTTCTGCTTGAGGCTTATACACCTGAGCAGTTGAAGCATGGTACTGGCGGCGGAAATTCAGTAGATTCGATGCAATCTAAAGAATCTTTAAGCCTTGAGTTGGCTGGCTTAAAGTTTAAGCATCTAATTGAGCTTGAGCGTGATGTAGTAGAAGGTATTTATCACACTGGCATTGGCGCAGTAGTTCAGGCGATCGCATCAAAAGAAATATAACTTTCTGGTGCAGCGGATTGCCTGAAGCTGCTTAGGTGAGATGCAGAGATCCCAACAACCGCTGACCAGAACCGTTAGCTATCTTTGCACAAAGGTGTTGTACTCTCTCCGTACAGCCAAGAGTCTGCTTCTGGTGCCATCCCAAATGCAACTATTGGCAGCGTTAAACCATTCGCGATCGCCTAGCTGTTTTGCTAGCCATTGGTAATACTTAGCGATCTGTTCTTTCGGGTTCCCTTCCACCTCAACCAGCAGTGCGATCGCCCAATCGAGTCATGTTCGGTTTCACATTACCTACTGATTCACGAGCAAGGGCTTGACAGACTTAACCCAACTTACAGCGAGGGGCGATCGTACTCGTGCCAGTGTTCCGCCTTGGCATACTCCGCGAAGGCTCTGCCTCCAGCAAGTGGCAAAGCGTTTCTAAACGTTGGCTACAACTATATGTCAATCAGAAGTTCTACGAGACTCCAAAGGGGGGCGATTGGTTCGTAAAACCTTGTCGTTCTCGAAGAAATTGAGTAACCCTATTGGTGCAATTTGGTACTTTGTGCATCATTACAATGCCTCTCTTGGCTCTTGACCATTACTATTCACCACTACCATTTTTTTTACTATCCTGATGTAGCGGTGAGTGGCGATGAACGGGACAGAAATACTGCTGAAGATTTCATTCGCTACCCGCGCTTAATTGTAGAAGTTTTATCGCCGACAACAGCGGCTTTTGACAGAAGCGATAAATTTGCGGATTACCGCACTTCTGAAAGTTTGCAATAGTATGTATTAATCAATCAAGAAAAAGTTAGTGTAGAGTGTTTTAGCCGGAATTCAGAGGATTTGTGGGTGCTTTATTTTTACAGTCAAGGACAAGAATTTCAGTTTGCTAGCGTTAATTTTAGCTGTGCGATCGAGACATTGTATGAAGATGCGAGCGAGATTTGTTGATTTTAATTACTCCTGAATCACTGATATTGAGATGATTGAACCGCGAAGACGCAAAGAACACGAAGGAAGAGAAAAGAAGAAGAAGCTGGTAATTGCTATTTTTTCTTGGTGGCTTTCCAAGTGCCGCCGTAGAAGTAAAAAGGATTGTTTTTACTTACCGATTCCCAACATTTAAGACACAAAAAAAACCACTGCCCCGACTCGTCATACCGGGCGCGGTAGAGAGTCGGGGCAGATTGGGAACAACGATCGCAATATTTGATTCTGAGTGCCCTGGCCATTGTTACTCAGTTTCAAACAATAACGGACTCTTGAGGGCGGGCGAATATCATGCGGCCGGCGCTAGTTTGCAGGGCGCTGGTGACTACAACTCGGGCTTCGCCGCCGACATAGCTGCTTCCTGCTTCTACGACAACCATGGTGCCGTCATCCAAGTAACCGATTCCCTGAGAAGGTTCTTTGCCTTCTTTGCGGATTTTTAGTTCGATCGTATCTCCCGGCAAATAAGTGGGACGCACCGCATGAGTCAAATCGTTGATATTCAAAACCGGCAGTTTTTGGACGGTAGCTACTTTCGATAAGTTGTAATCGTTTGTGAGCAAAATACCGTCGATCTCCAAAGCGAAGCGGACTAATTTCGCATCGACTGTGGCAATATCTTCGTAGTCAGCCGAGTGAATTTGAATGCGTTCTGGGTATGTTTCTTTGATGCGGTTGAGAATATCTAAGCCGCGGCGCCCGCGCACTCGCTTTTGATCGTTCGCGGAATCAGCTATTAGTTGCAGTTCTTGGAGCACGAATTGCGGCACGATAATTTGACCTTCGAGGAAACCTGTTTCTAGCAAGTTTTCAATTCGGCCGTCAATAATGCAGCTAGTATCGACAACTTTGGCAGTTGCTGGTTTGAAAGTACCTTCGGCTACCAACACGGTGTCAAAGCTTTTGGGGTTGATCAGCCGCAAGAAAGCGCGGCCGTGGGTGTCGGTCAAACTGACGCCTGTGAAGCCGAACATGACGCTACCCAAGACTGCGACTAGAGGTTTGATGAAGCCGAACTCGCGGGGAATGGGCAGCAGGAACAGCGGAGCCAGCATTAAGTTTGCTACTAGCAGTCCGATGATTAAGCCGATCGCCCGCGTCAGCAGCATCTCCACTGGCATATCGCGGACTTGTTTTTCCAGGCGCCGGTAGGTTGTTTGAGCCACTAATCCCATCACGAAGCCGATTAATGCTCCAAACGAACCTAGTACAGAACTTAAACCTTGTATATTTGTAACTTGCTCCAGCAGCTCGGTCGGCAGGAGTTCGACTCCGTAATAGCCGATGCCTCCGCCTGCGATTATGAATGAGATTATTATGATTGCGTCTAGCATTAGTTCTAGGTTAATGAATTTATTCACATTATATCTTTGCAGTGCTGATACTTGTTTTCATGCTTTGGTCGGATATCGCTATATTTACTCAGGGATTTTCATAAACTTATATTTCGCGGTTGTACCCTTTGGGGGATGTGCCAGGGAGTCGCTCGGAATTTACCACGCCTTGCCGAAAGCAGGCACGAGGTTCCAATAGACCGCCCTGCGGGCTATGCGGGAATTGTAGCCGCTCGAAACTGATACGAGGTTACATTAAAACAGCCGATCGTTCGCAGCGCTTTTTTGGTAAGAAAATGTCATAATATACATAATTATTCATGATTGTTTAATTAAAACTTTAGATTTGAAGTTGCGCTTTCGGCTTGAGATGTAATGAACCCTCCTACAGATTATTTAACATTTGAATTAAAAAAAAGTGTGCAAGCGACAAATTCGGGGATTCCCAGTTCGGCTTACCTGCACATACCTTTTTGTCGCCGTCGCTGTTACTACTGCGATTTTCCGGTTTTTGTGGTGGGCGATCGCAAAAATGGCGAGAATTCCGGCACAATTGTGCAATACGTTGCTGTACTCTGTCAAGAAATTCAAGAAACAAAAAATTTAGGCGCATCTCTGAAAACAGTTTTTTTTGGTGGCGGCACGCCTTCGCTGCTTTCTGTGAGTCAGTTGAGTAATATTTTAGAGACTCTCGACGGCAAATTTGGGATTGCTGCTGAGGCGGAAATTTCTATAGAAATAGACCCGGGTACGTTTACTTTAGAACAGTTGCGGGGATATGCAGCGGCGGGAGTAAATCGAGTTAGTTTGGGAGTGCAAGCTTTTCAGGATGAATTGCTGCAAGCTTGCGGACGATCGCACTCGGTAGCCGAAATTTTTGACGCAGTGGAAATAGTGCGATCGGCTGGTATTGTCAATTTTAGTTTAGACCTGATTTCGGGACTGCCGCACCAAACTTTAGAACAATGGGAAGCTTCCCTGAAAGCGGCGGTGGAAATTAGCCCGACTCACCTGTCGAGTTACGACTTAATTGTTGAGCAGGGAACTGCTTTCGGGCGCTACTTTGAAGCAGGAGCCCAGCCACTGCCAGCAGATGACACCGCTGCTCTAATGTACCGTTTAGCAAGGGAAATTCTGACAGGGGCTGGCTACGAACATTACGAAATTTCTAATTACGCTCGATCTGGCTATCAGTGCCGCCACAACCGCGTTTATTGGGAAAATCGCCCTTATTACGGCTTGGGAATGGGGGCGGCGAGTTACGTGGAAGGCCGGAGGTTGACCAGGCCTCGCAAAACTCAAGAATATTATCAGTGGGTGCGATCGATCTCTGGCCTCAATTCCCCTGCTACTCCACAAATTGGGGGGGAAACCCAGCAGGAAATTTACCCAGCAGTTGAGCAAAATTTTCAAGTTTCAGAAAATGACGTTTTGTTAGAAACGCTGATGCTAGGTTTGCGTTTAGCAGAAGGAGTTAGCCTGTCGTCGCTGACTGAGAAGTTTACTCAACAAACGGTTGACAAAATTTGGCGTTGTTTGCAGCCCTACTGGCGACAAGGATGGGTGGAAATTATAACTGCGGATGGGGCGATTCCCTACGGGATAGCTCCGCTTCACGCAACTTTAGGCGAGGGGGCGAAACTGCCACTTTCGGGCAATTTGAGGTTGAGCGATCCCGAAGGTTTTTTATTTTCTAATACAATTTTAGCCGATTTGTTCAGCAAGTTAGGCGAGGATAATTAGCTCTGCCTGAGGAAGTATATCTCCAGCAAGCGCGATCGGCCCTAAAGCCGGGGCCGCCAATGCGACCGAAAGAAAATTCAATTGCTCCCTAGCTCGATCATCTCAAAAATCATCTATTTTCTATCGATCCCTAAACAAAACTTAAAGGCGAACTAAGCCTTGAGATAGACGCCAGGACTGCAATCCAGCCGTCATACTTAAGACTGAACATTTAAAAAGTAATTTAATGAACACTTTAACTATCGACCGCAACCAAACCCAAAACCAGCCCTGCCTTGTAATTACCGAGCGCGGGTGCAATCCGACTTCCAAGTGTAATTTTTGCGGTCACTACCAACAGGCAAGAGGTTCAGTTGGTCACTGTCAATTGTTGAACGCACCTGTTAGGGGAGGATGGAAATCTTGCGCTTTAGCAATGCCGGCTTTTGCACCTTCTTGGGAATACCTGGAAGGCGCTGATGTTTCTCCGGCGAAAATTATTAATTAACTCAAACAATGTAAAAAAAATGTATAAAAAAGTGTGTTTTAACTGGTAATATGCTATATTAAGTTTAGGTCCGTAGCCGATAGCTCGCACAATTGCAGAAACAAGTTAAAAAGATGAATTTGACACTAAATCAGGTAATTTCCGAAGGTCATACGCGCATTTTGTGTTGGTATCTTAATAATACTAGCAAAGTGCAAATCGCTCGCATTACAAATATTCCTAATTGGTATTTTGAGCGGACAGTGTTTCCGGGGGAACGTTTTTTGTTTGAAGCGCTGCCGGACGCTCAGTTAGAAGTTTGCAGGAGTGCGGATACGGGTGTTATAGTGTGCGAGCGAATTTTGTGCGATCGGCTGCGAGTTGAAGAATTAAGCACGGCTGATTGAAGATAATTATTTAGACTTACCAGCGAGAGGTAGAAACCCGGTTTTTTTTCAGAAACTGGGTTTCTCTGTATGATTATAAAAATTCCGTGATTCTCGCCAACCCATGCGTCAGCCCTGAAACTGTCGGAAATGTTGATCTAAGCTAAATTATAAAAAATCAACCACTGTTTAATACTAAAACCCGATGTCCCTCACTGAACAAATCCTCTCCCAAGTGCCAGGAGACGCCCTCGGAGGCCTGAGAAAAGTCGATCGACTCTGGGAAAACCTCAAACAAAACACCGCACCAGCACCCCAAGCAGTCAAACACAGCCAACAACCCCTGGAAACCCTCGACTTCGACATACTTATCGGCGGCGGAACCCTAGGAATATTGATCGGTACAGCCTTAGTCCTGCGGGGTTGGCGAGTAGCCCTGCTCGAACGCGGCACCCTGCGAGGTCGCGATCAAGAATGGAACATTTCTCGCAAAGAATTAGACGCATTCTTAGAACTAAATCTGCTATCTGTTGAAGAGATAGAAAAGGCCGTAGCCACCGAATACAACCCAGCCCGCATCAGCTTTGCCAACACCCCAGACATTTGGGTGCGCGACGTACTCAACATCGGAATCGACCCAGTTTACCTCCTAGAAACCCTCAAGCCGCGATTCCTCCAAGCTGGAGGAAAGCTATTTGAAAATACACCATTTAAAACAGCAACCATTCACCCGGATGGAGTCTTGGTAGAATCTGCAAATACCGATACACAACCTGATAGAAATTTATTTAAAACCAGATTATTATTAGACGCAATGGGACATTTTTCACCCATTGTGTGCCAAGCAAGACAAGGCAAAAAACCCGACGCCGTATGTTTAGTAGTCGGCAGTTGCGCTCAAGGATACCCCAAAAACGACACTGGCGATATATTTGCATCCTTCACCCCAATGCAAAATCAGTGCCAATATTTTTGGGAAGCATTTCCAGCCAGAGACGGCCGCACCACCTACTTATTTACCTACATAGACGCCGACACAGAAAGATTCAGTTTAGAAACATTATTTGAAGAGTATTTGCGCTTGCTTCCCCAATATCAAAACGTCGAACTCGAACAGTTAAAATTCCAAAGAGCACTCTACGGATTCTTCCCCTGCTATCGCCAAAGTCCTCTAAAAACGCCTTGGGATCGCCTACTCCCAGTCGGAGACAGCAGCGGTAGCCAATCTCCCCTCAGCTTCGGCGGTTTCGGCGCAATGGTGCGCCACCTCAAACGCTTAACTCTCGGAATTGACGAAGCTTTGACAAGCGAGAGTCTCGACAAAAATTCCCTCGCACTTTTGCAACCCTACCAGCCGAATCTATCAGTTACCTGGTTGTTTCAGCGTTCAATGAGTGCTGCGATGGATCAAAAAATAGATCCCAATCAAATCAATCAACTTTTGGTTGCCGTATTTCAGGTAATGGAAGAGTTGGGAGAACCGGTACTCAAACCGTTTCTTCAAGATATCGTGCTGTTTCCGGCTTTGTCACAAACTCTGTTTAAAACAGCAATTAGCCATCCCGGATTAGTTATGAAAATTATCCCGCAGGTAGGAATAGCTAACTTGCTAGATTGGATGGTACATTATTTAAATTTAGGGATTTATACGGGATTGCAGCCTTTGGGGAAAGCCGTAGAACCGCAGGTAAAAAAATTAGCGCCGCAGCAGAAATACTATTTTCACCGATTAGTTGAAGCATGGCAATATGGCGCGGGAGGCGATTATTAATTAATTGTGGCACGGGCATCTTGCCCGTGGCTAACAGATGAACAGGCAAGATGCCTGTTCCACAACACAATATAATTTATTAAGTGATTAATTGTGGCACGGGCATCTTGCCCGGGGCTAACAGATGAACAGGCAAGATGCCTGTTCCACAACACAATATAATTTATTAAGTGATTAATTGTGGCAGGGGCATCTTGCCCGTGGCTAACAGATGAACAGGCAAGATGCCTGTTCCACAACATAATTATATTAGTTGTGAGTTATGAAGGAGCTATAACTGCTAAAGCTTCGGGAATCACTCGGAATTGTGCAGGCGTGTGAGTTGTAATTTCACCGTCGGTATTAATCGAACGGCGTTTGCTAGTATTAACCTCAAATTCTTGAGCGTACAAGACGCGAACTTTAGGCGACTTGGTATAATTTCCTTGCCTCATAGCCGGGAGCAAAGCAATGATTTCCCACCAATTTATTGTTTCCAAACTGTACAAATCCAGTCGCCTGTCGTCGATGGTGGCATCCTCGGCAACTGTCATGCCACCTCCGTAATAGCGGCCGTTGCCAATGGCAATTTGAATAGTTTTAACCTTAAAAGATTGGTTGTTTATCTTAATTTCTGCTCGGAACGGTCGCGCTGAAAAAATTGTCTGCAAAGCAGTAAAAGCATAAGCTAAAACTCCCCAGCGCTGCTTCACCTTTTTCGTCAGCCGCTGGGTAATTTCCACGCTTAGTCCCAAACTTGCAACATTAAAAAAATGTTGGCCGTTAACCCAACCCAAGTCTATTAGCCGAATTTTACCGCTGGCAATTACTTGACAAGCTGCTGATAAATCTGTAGGAATTGCCAGAGTGCGGGCTAGGTCGTTAGCAGTTCCCATCGGCAAAATACCCAAGGGTAACTTGGTATCTATCAAACCTTCTATGGCAGCGTTGAGAGTGCCGTCGCCGCCGCCGATTATTACTAATTCGACTCGATTTTGGTAGCGGCGAATAATGTCGGAAAGTTCGTGGGCGTGGTCAGTAGATTCTATAATTAACTCAAAACCGAGTGCTTCTAATTCTACAGTGGCTTGAGATAATAGCTTTTGCCCTTTTCGGGAGTGCTGGTTTACTAAAAGTAGAGCTTTCTTCATTTGTTAATTTTTCATTAGGAATATTGCGTATTTTAAATTACAAAAAGTATAGCTTGATGCTTTAACTGGATGAAATTAATGCTTTACTTCTATTTTACCAGTTATGATGGATTGACAAAAATGTCAAAAAATGGATAATTGTAGCAAAAGATTCCTAAAAAGTACCTCCCGCTCTGACCTAGCAGCAAAAAACCTCGCTTCTCGATCGAACTTAATTTAAAATCATGGGTAATATTTTACAAAAAGCGCAAGTCGCTGCCGATCGCCAAAACTGGTCTGGGCTAGTCGAATGCTTGCAGGAAGTGACAGCCAAGGGCAGTAAGCCGCAGGAACAGCACATTTTAGAACAAGCTGTCAGTTTAGCAATACAAGCCTTGGAATGGGGCGATTTTCAAGACCGTTGGGAAATTGCTAAAGTATTGCCCAATCTAGGGAATTGCGCGATCGCACCTTTAATTGCCGTGCTCGAAGACGAAGACGCAGACACGGAACCCCGGTGGTTCGCCGCCCGCATCCTCGGAAAGTTCGATCGTCCAGAAGTGATTCAAGCTTTAGTAGAATTGGTCAAAAATTCCGACGAAGAATTGAGCCAAATCGCCGCCGAAACCCTAGGGAATTTGGGCCAAACAGCCATAGAATCCCTAGCAACTCTCTTGCAGCAAAAAGACTCGCGACAGTTTGCAACAGCAGCACTCGCCCAAATTCGGCGCACCGAAACCATCGCACCGCTGTTGAGCGTAGTCGCAGACTCTCAAGTTGCGGTGCGGGCAGCCGCAATCGAGGCCCTGAGCAGCTTTCACGACTCCCGCATCCCGTCGGTACTGGTAGCAGCGCTCAAAGATCCGGCGACAGCAGTCAGAAAAGAAGCCGTGCGAGCTCTTGGCGCGCGCGCCTATTTAGACGCAGAATTAGATTTAGTTAACTTGCTCAAACCTTTACTTTCCGACATCCGATTAGAAGTTTGTCAGCAAGCGGCGATCGCGATCGGGCGAGTGAAAACTGATGCTGCAGCGGCTGCTTTATTTGAATTGCTGCGATCGCCCACAACTCCGGTTGAATTGCAAATCGAAACTGTGCGCGCCCTAAGCTGGATGGAAACTGCAACCGCTTTAGCATATTTGCATCAGGCATTAATGGCGCAATTTACTAACATAAATTATGCTGTTTATGAAGAGATAGTCACTGTTTTAGGGCGAATAGAAAAGCCGGAATTAAAAGCTGTTGCTGCTGAATTTCTGATTGATTTGTTTTCAACAAATCATCCGGCCGTGCAGGAGGCAGTTAGCAAAAAATCTTTAGCTTTAGGTTTAGGAAAATTAGGAGATATGAGAGGGCTAGATCCTCTGATTTCAATGTTGGGCGACGCAGATAGCAGCGTCAGGCTGCACTGCATGGCAGCGCTCAAACAGCTAGGTGCTGCCGAGGCCAGGCAGAAATTAGAAAACTTAGTGAAACAAGAGAGTCTCGAACCCAGATTGAAACAAGGAATTGCGATCGCCCTGCAAGAATGGCAATAAAATCAAGAGCGAGCGGATTTGCGGAGAACCCTTAAATATAGGGTGCGCCCTCAACACCTTACGTAGAAATTAAATATTGAATTTTGAACTCGATAACTGAAAAATCAAAACTTTAGGTCTGCTCAATTGGCAGCCGCACTCCGAAAGTCGAGCCGAGTCCTTCCCCGGGACTTTGGGCCCAGACACTGCCGCCGTGGAGTTCCACGAGATGGCGGACGATCGCCAATCCCAGTCCCAGCCCGCCGTAATTGCGCGTAGAAGTGCTGTCAGCTTGGCGGAAGCGATCGAACACAAAGGGCAAAAACTCCTTGCTGATGCCAATTCCCGTATCGCTGACAACGATCGAAACAGAGTGAACCGGAGACGGCCCAGACAACATCGCGCCACCCCCTGCTCCCGGTTCCCCATCCTCTGAGAGCGTGATTTCCACGCGACCCGACGGCGGCGTAAACTTAATAGCATTCGAGAGCAAATTAGACACCACCTGCTGCAAACGAGTAGCATCGCCCCTCACCAAGCTCACCCCTTCTGCACAAAAACTCACCAATTCAATTCCCCTAGCTTCAGCATCAGGGGTCAGCGTCTTCACTGCCGTTTCTACAATCCGCACCAAATCCACCGGGAACAGCTTCAAACACACTTTGCCGCTCACAATCCGGGAAACGTCCAGCAAATCCTCAATCATCTGAGTCTGCAACCGCGCGTTTCGCTCAATAGTCTCCAAACCCACAGCCGTTTTTTCGGCACTCATCTGGCGCTGCCGCAGCATCTGGGCCCAGCCCAAAATCGCGTTCAGAGGCGTCCGCAACTCGTGAGAAAGCGTTCCCAAAAACTGGTCTTTAATCCGGTTGGCCTCCGCTGCTTCCCGGTAAAGCCGCGCATTGTCGATCGCCACCGCCGCATCCCGCGCCAAATCCTCCAGCAAAACCAAATCCTCCTGCCCGCAGCGGCGGCCCGACTCCCCGCACAGCAGCGAAATCGCTCCCAGCGTCCGCCCGCGAGCGATTAGCGGCACGCAGATGGCCGAGAGCACCTGGGATTGGGATCGCAGCACCAACTGCAGTTCCTTGTCCGGCACAACCGCCTCGATCACCCATTCCGGTATTTCTGGGTAGAGCTTCGACTCACCAGTCCGCAGCACCTTTGCTACTCCGTGCCGTCCTTGGGGGTCTAGTGGCATACGCCGATCGATTTGCCAAAGCAGAGCGACTTTGCTCGGATCTGAGTGAGCAACTGCTTGCAAGCGGATTGAGCCGTCTGCATCAAGCAAATGCACACAGCACCAGTCTCCCAGCCCCGGTACTGTTAAATCTGCCAAACCTTGCAGCGCCTTTTCGTAATCCAGGGAAGCCGACGACAGCAAAGCCAAAGCTTGAGCGCTAAAATAGGCTGTTTGGGCCAATCGCTGGCGATCGTCAATATCGGTACAAGTTCCGAACCATTTGAGAATTTTCCCGTCAGCGTCCCGCACGGGCAACGCCCGGCCCAGATGCCAGCGATAAGCTCCGTCAGATGCCCGTTTAAAACGGTATTCCACCTCGTAAGTCTTCCCTGTCTCCACCGAGGTCTTCCAGCTTTCTACGGAATTTTCCACGTCATCTGGATGCAGGGCTAGCTGCCACCCCCAGCCTTGAGTTTCCTCCAGCGTCAAGCCTGTATATTCAAACCAGCGCTGGTTGTAGTAGTCGAACCAGCCGTCGGCTCTGGCAGTCCAAACTATTTGCGGGATGGCTTCAGCGAGGACGCGGTAAAGCTGTTCGCTGGCTTCGGCTTGGCGACGGGCGGCCTGTTCCCGCGCCAATGCCGAATTCCGCTGTTCTTCGGCTTCTTTGCGAGCGGTGATGTCGCTAATCACGCCGATCCATTTGCAAGGTTTGCCTTGTTTGTCAAGCACTGCTTTGCCTCGATCGATCCAGTGGAGCAAGCGGCCCCGGTGGCACTGAACGCGGTATTCCTGAAAAAATGGGGCGGCAGAACTATCTGGCGCACTCAAATACCGCTCGACCGCGGCCAAAACTCGATCGCGGTCGAGCGGGTGCAAGATACTGTTCCAAGCTGCTTTTGTCCTCGGAAATCCGCCTTTTTCGTACTCCAAATGTTCGTCTACGTGACCGAACCACAGCACGATGTCGGTCTCGATATCCCATTCATAAATTAAATCACTGGCACTTTCTGCAGCAATCCGAAACCGCTCTTCAGACTGTCGCAGCACTTCCAGAAATTTAAAGCGTTCCGTCACGTCCAAAACCAGAGACAGCACCGATACCAACTGTCCCGACTCGCTGTAAAAAGCCGAATTGTACCACTCGCAATGCACCAACGAACCACCCTTATTATAATTGTTGTTGCGAACTACATTGCAGCGACTACCTGGTTTGTTTAAACTATAAATTGCCGATTCTACCTCTTCAAACTCACCCCGCTCGATAAATTTCCATTCGCTAAAATGCTTGCCTAAAACTTCTGTTTCCTCCCAGCCAAAAATCTTCTGGGCGGCCGGCGACCACCCGCTAACCCGGAAATTTTCATCCCACTCAATCACCGCTAGGGGAGTATTTTCAAAATGAGAAGTGAGTTTTTGCAGCGCCTCGCGCAGGGATGCTTCTACTTGCTTGCGCCCAGTAATATCGCCAAAAGAAATAGCAATGCCGTCGCCCAATTTAACGGTCATAATCCGAAACCAGCCGACAATTCCTTCCCTGTTGTAATAAATCTCGGTATCGAGGGGAATTCCTGTTTGTACAACTTGCACGTAATGGTCGAACAAACCGCTATCTTTATGACCGGGCAGGACTTGCAGCAATCGCTTGCCGATTAATTCTTCAGGTGTACGTTGTTGAATTTTTGCCGCTGCGGGATTGACGTATTCCCATTCAAAATCCACAATTGTGGATTCGTCACGAATGCTGCGGAACACGTTAAATCCGTCTAGAGATAATTCCTGAAAAACGCGGAAGCGTTCTTCGCTTTCTTGCAGCTTGCCTAAAGCGTCAAGCAGGAGTTCCTCGACTCGCTCGCGCTGCGTTATTTCTGCGAGCAATTGCTCGTTAATTTGCTGGAGTTCGGTTGTGGGGAATGGGACGGAATCTTTAATGGCAGAGTCGGCTTGCAGTCGATCGACCTTTTCAGTTCCCAGTACCGTATTTCCTGGAAAAGAGGCCGCCCCAGCCAAAGCCAACATTTGAGGAACCCAGGGTATCAGGGACGCTACAGCCCACAAAGAGATGATAGCGGTAATGGCGACGATCGAACTTGACAGCCAGTAACTGGGATGCACCAGCATCCAAACTTGCACCAAGTGAGTTGTCCCGCCGCAGAAAAACCAGGCTCCCAATAGGAGAAACCCCTTGCTCAAAGGCACCTCCCGCTGCTTCCCGGCATAGTATGTCAGAATTGCTGGAATTGAATAATAAGCCAAGGCAATTAACAAATCGCTGACGGCTTGCAGTCCCATCAACTGGGACTGCCACTGGCAACATCCACCCTGCGGAATAAAATTGTGGTTAAATGACATAATCTTAAGAAATTGCAGCATTTCGGCTTTCCTGTGCGATCGATCCTAGTTGCACTTGTGTTGCTGACCCGCTAATTCCTAGTTTATACACAAAAAAACATAAAACAAGAGTGACTTTAGTCCGGGGAGGAAAGTTTACAGCAGGCTTTAACCTGCCTGAAATATTCTTACATTTATTGAGAGGTTTAGGAATAGTGAGGTAATATAATTCCCAAGGAGGTACGAAATTCAATGCTATCTTTTGAAGTTACAACTTACGGAAAAACAGAGCTATTGAGCGCACTTGATGAAGGGATTACTAGAGTGCAGTTCATTGAAACGGTTTAGCTAGAAGCTTGCAATATTCGATAAATTCATCTTGATTGAATCTATTTTTTGATAAATTTGCAGATTCAGAAATCCCTTCAAAATAGGAGAATCGACCTCTACTTGGGCGCTCGTAAATCCTACCCGAGCAAATTGATTCATAGAGCCAAGCATCCCCGCGTCTCGCCCCGGAATCAAAACTAATCTCTACCTGTATCAAAGTCTACTAAATTCTTCTACTAAATCGGTTAATGTCACAGATTATCTTCCAGTAAAATTTCTGAAACCATCTCGAATTAAACATCCATGCGCTTAGAGCAGCTTCAAGCATTTCTTTCAGTTGCTGAAACTGGTAGCTTTCAGCAAGCGGCCCGGAAGTGTGGCGTTACCCAATCGACTATTAGCCGCCAAGTGCAGGGATTAGAAGCGGAAGTGGGTTTGTCGCTGTTTCACCGCACGGCCCACGCGAAATTGACTGTGGGAGGGGAATGCCTGCTGCCTCACGCTCGCAAAATCTGTCAGACTTGGCGAAATGCTGCTGAAGAATTGGGAGACTTACGGGCGGGAAAGCAGCCGGAACTGTGCGTGGCTGCGATTCATTCGGTTTGCGCTGCTTATTTGCCGCCTGTGCTGCAAAAGTTTTGCCGCGACTATCCAGACGTGCAGTTGCGGGTGACTTCCCTCGGAAGCGATCGAGCCCTGAAAGTCCTCAAAGACGGTTTGGTGGATATAGCGGTGGTGATGAACAACCGCCATTTTACTCAAGCCCCGGAAATGTTGGTTGAGGTGCTCTACAATGAGCCGATCGAGGTGTTGATGGCGGCGGGTCATCCCCTGGCCCAGTACGATCGAGTACCTTGGCCGGAATTGGTTTGTTACCCGCAAGTGGTGTTTAAGGACGGGTACGGAATGCAGCGGATGGTGCAAGAACAATTTGGACGCATCGGTGCTAAACTTCATGCTGTTTTGGAACTCAACACTCTTGATGCTTTTCGGGGTGTGGTGCGACAGGGAGAATTGATTGCTTTGCTGCCGCATTCAGCTTTGCTGGAGGCGAAAACCGATCGCACTTTAGCCGTTCGGTCGATCGCCCAAGAGCGGTCAACTTCCAAGGTTTCGACAATCGGTCAATTGGCGACCGATCCGACTTGGACTCGCGAAGTGGTGTTGGTGACAACTCACGATCGAATGCAAATTCCGCCGATCGCCCATTTCTGGAATCTGGTACGCGAATTTGTGCCGCCATTTGATGTAATCAAGCTAGAAAAATCAGGGAGTTAATTCGATAATTTTGAATTGAGAGTTCGGAATTTTAAATTTAAAACGATTCAAATCTTACCAATTACTAACTACCAATTACTAACTACCAACTACCAATTACCAATTACCAACTTCAAAAGTTATGAGTGACGCATTTAGAGAATTGCTGCGAAAAATTGGCAGCGGAGCACACACAGGAGAAAACTTAACTCGCTCCGAAGCAGCAGCAGCCACGCGGATGATGCTGCTCCAAGAAGCAACACCGGCTCAAATTGGAGCTTTTATGATTTCCCACCGCATTAAACGGCCCACCGGCGAAGAATTAGCCGGAATGCTCGATGCTTATGAAGAATTGGGGCCTATGCTTGCCCCCCCAAACCGAGAAAAAGGGTTTTCCGTCTCTACCGTCGCCGTGTTTGGCGTTGCTTACGACGGGCGATCGCGCACGGCTCCAATTAGCCCAATAACCGCCCTAATTTTAGCAGCCTCTGGCGTCCCAACCCTCATGCACGGGGGGGATACCATGCCAACCAAGGAAGGTATTCCCCTGATTGAAATTTGGCGCGGTTTGGGAGTTGACTGGAGAAAACTGACTTTAGAAAAAGCCCAGCAAGTTTTTGACAGTACCGGTTTAGGTTTTGTTTACCTTCCCAAGCATTTTCCTCAAGCCACCGCTTTAGTACCCTACCGCCGCGAAATCGGCAAACGGCCACCTTTTTCGACAATGGAGTTGATGTGGTGTCCCTGTGCCGGCGACGTTAACGTCATCTCCGGCTACGTCCACCCGCCCACAGAAGGTATGTTTCAAAAAGCCTTTGAGCTGCGGGGAATCAAAAATTATACCACAGTCAAAGGATTGGAGGGAAGCTGCGATTTGCCGCGCGATCGTACTGCGATTATCGGCATTGCTAAGCCGGACACTGAGTTCGAGCGAGTGCTTTTGGCGCACGGAGATTACGGTTTTAGCAGCACCAATCCTGCCTTTGAATCAGCCTCTGAGTTATTAAAACAAATGCAGGAAGTTTTGTTGGGAAAACCCTCGGAATTGATGCAGTCCGCTATCTGGAACGGCGGATTTTATCTGTGGCGCAGCGGAGTTTGTTTGGATATGAACTCGGGTTTGATTCAGGCAGAAACTTTATTGAGTAGCGGTCAAGTCGTGCAAAAACTTGAGGAAGTTAGCCAAGCCGTTAGTGTTTTTGGTTAAGAATAATTAATGAGGATTTGTGCGGTGGACACACTACATTGAGCAGGTTTTGTACACAGCACCCTAAATGGAGAAATTTTTCTTCCTTCTTGCCTCTTCCTTCTTCCTTCTTCCCTCTTGCCTCTTCCTTCTTCCTGACATCCGTTACATCCGTTACATCCGTTACATAATCCGTTGCCGAACTTCCCTCTTCCTTCTTCCCAATGACTAATCATAAAATTGCTGTAATTGTGCTTGCAGGCGGTCAAAGTTCGCGGATGGGTAGGGATAAAGCTCTGCTGGAAATTGAGGGCAAATCCCTATTGCAGCGGGCGTTGGAAGTTGCCGCAGTTGTAGGGCCAGAAGTTTATGTTCTGACTGCTTGGCCCGATCGCTATCGATCGACCTTAACCGAAACGTCCCAATTTCTGGTAGAGTACAATCCCGGTTCCGGGCCCTTGGTGGCATTGACTCAGGGATTGAAAGAAATAGCCGCCGAGTGGATTTTACTGTTAGCTTGCGATTTGCCTTTGTTGGATGCCCAGATTATCCAGAAGTGGGCGAGTCAGTTAACAGAGTTTCCCCCATCTACTTTAGCAGTTGTGCCTTATCAAAATTCGCGCTGGGAGCCTTTGTGCGGCTTCTACCGCCAACAATCTCTGCCCAGCTTGCAAAGTTTTATTGACAAAGGGGGACGTTCCTTTCAAGTTTGGTTAAATCAAATCCCCGCAATCCCTTTACCTGTAGGGGAACGAGAAGCAGTAATGTTATCGAATTGCAATACATTAGAAGAGTTTGAGAAATTAAAAGGTAAAATGGTTAACGGTTGACAGTTGACTGTTGACTGTTGACAGTTAACTGACTAATGACTAATGACTAATGACTAATGACTAATTACTAATTACTAATGATTAACGCATATTGGTTGCTCGATCGCAATATAACTTTCCTCAATCACGGCTCTTTTGGGGCTTGTCCGATTCCCGTACTAGAAGCGCAAACCATTTTTCGAGAACAACTGGAAAGAGAACCATTGCGCTTTTTACTGCGGGAATTTGAACCATTGTTGGATAATGCAAGAAATCAGTTAGCAGCATTTATTGGTGCGGCTGACGAGGACTTGGCGTTTGTGCCGAATGCGACGACGGGAGTAAATGCAGTTTTGCGATCGCTCTGTTTTGCTCCGGGCGACGAATTGCTAACTACAAATCAGGAATACAACGCTTGCCGCAACACACTTAATTTTGTAGCTGAACGTACAGGAGCTAAAGTAATAGTAGCAGAAGTCCCCTTTCCAATTGAGTCGCCAGAACAAATTATTGAAGCAATAGTTAAGTGCGTTTCACCGCAAACAAAGTTAGCCTTATTAGACCACGTTGTCAGCCAAACAGGTTTAATCTTTCCAATCAAACAGTTAGTCGGCGAGTTAGCTAACCGTGGCGTGGATGTATTAGTAGACGGAGCTCACGCGCCGGGAATGGTAGCGCTGAATTTAGATGAAATTGGCGCGGCGTACTATACGGGAAATTGCCACAAATGGCTGTGCGCGCCCAAAGGTGCGGGCTTTTTATACGTGCGGCGCGACAAGCAAGATGCCATTCGGCCAACTACAATCAGTCACGGTGCTAACTCGCCGCGCGCTGATAAATCGCGCTTTCAATTAGAGTTTGACTGGATGGGAACAGTCGATCCTAGCCCCTATTTGTGCGTGCCTGTAGCTATTGATTTTATGGGTTCTTTGTTGAGTGGCGGCTGGCCGGAATTGAGGGCAAAAAATCATGCTTTAGCGTTGGGGGGGAGAAAAATATTGGCTGACAAATTAGATTTGCGGCTGCCTTGTCCTGATGAAATGGTGGGTTCTATGGCTGTTGTGCCATTGGCAGACTCCCAGTCTGATGTGGTTGCAAAGGGAGGAATTCCACCTTTGCAAGAGGCGCTGTGGGAGATTTTTAAAATTGAAGTTCCGGTGATTCCTTGGCCGAATGCTAGTAAGCAGTTGGTGAGGATTTCGGCTCAGTTATACAATACTTTGCCACAGTATCAATATTTAGCTAAGGCGCTGGTTGAGCTGACGAGAAGTTGAGGGGGAGCTTCAAAAAAAACATAACACCCAGCTACAAACAGTTATAGGTTTGTAGTTAGGGTCTCGGTTATCATAGTTTGGGAGAATACAGACTATAGCCTTTCTCAGAAAGATGAGGTACTCTCCGGCATAGGGCATAGGGCATAGGGCATAGGGCATACCTCACTTTTTTGAGAACCGCTATAGCAATCCTAAATGATTTGTGTAATTCTTGTAGGGGCAAACCCCCCGTGGTTGCCCCATGAAGCCGGGGTAGGCACGGGGGCACTACCCCTACATCTTTTTACGATTCATTTAGGATTGCTATATATTCGTTTTTACTATAAAGGTAGTAAAGCTTATACAAATAGGCTCAGAAAGAGTAAAAATTCTTCAAGGAATCACCTTTATTCCTCTTTAATTTTGCTACTAATTACCTCAAATAAAAAATTACCAAAAAAACAGCTCTCAAACCCCACATCCCTAAACTTGGCTCATCCGCCCAAACCGAATAAAATTTGTAAATAACCCGCGAAAATTCCTAAGTTAAAACAGGGTTGTCAAAGCGGATAGCGCACAACTTCCGCGCAACAGAATATAATGTATCCACACTTGCATTTTTGCATACAAAACAAAGGAAATGAAAAGAGGCGAATACCATGTCCAATGCCATGATGGTAATTTACCCCTATCGCGAACAGTACACCTGGGTTTTTGACGACGAGCGAGTCGGACTTGTCCGAGAACCATTTGTTCAGGGCGTCCCCGAAATGATTAACGCGCTTGTCGCAGACATTCCCAATGCCGCCCAAGGTTTCCGACTTTTATTTTCAGCCAATCCATTTCCCGGATATCAAGCAGAAATGCTGTGGTTGAAAGCAGAATACGGGGGTAACTGGTATCGCTGGGAATCGAAAAATCTCGAAGGCTGGCTGTGTCCGGCTTTGCTCAAATACTTTCCAGAAGCACCGCCCAAGTTTTACTGCAAAGCTGAAAAACTGCAATAACCAACAGCAAGTCAATGAAAAACTTGTCAATTTTTAAAAGAAACTTTGTTGAACGAGTCGATCGAACATCTCGAAAAAAACCTAAGTTCTTCGTATATGTAGTGGGGGTATTTTTCCTAGTCTTCACCGCCGCCATCTCGGCCACACTGGGGGCAATTACTGCCCTCTTAGCTCCCGTGGAACCCCCAATTATCAATAGAGTATTAGAGGCGACTGGCTTTGACTATCTATCCTCCAACCGCTCTGGATACCGCCTGTCGCGGTCAGTTAATATCTTGATATTGGGAATTGACGGCGTGCCGGAACCTGCCGTCGGCCCTAAGATATTTAACGGTCGCAGCGATACAATACTCTTATTCCACCTCGATCCTAGAGATAAATCTATTAGTTTGCTTTCAGTTCCACGAGATACTAAAGTCGTAGTTCCGGGAATGAGCTTCAGCAAAATTAGCGAAGCCAATGCTACGGGAGGAGCAGCTTTGGCGACGCAATTAGTTAGCAGTATGCTGAACAATACGAAAATTGAACGATACGTGCGAGTCAGCAGCAGTGCGTTTCGGGAATTAGTCGATTTGTTGGGCGGAGTTGAGGTATTTGTACCTCGCGCGATGTCCTATACAGATACCGCCCAAAAGTTAAAAATAAACTTAGCTAAGGGATGGCAAACTCTCAACGGAGAACAAGCAGAACAATTTGTTAGATTTCGCAACGACGGTTTAGGAGATATCGGCCGCATTCAGCGGCAGCAATCTTTAATTCAAGCTATTCGGGACCGCCTCGCAAGTCCATCAGTATTGGTGCGCTTGCCACAAATTGTTCGATTGATGCAAAAATATGTGGATACAAACCTAAATTATGAGGAAATATTGACGCTGGCAAATTTTGGTTTGCAATTGGAGCGAGAGAATTTTAAAATGGTAATGTTGCCTGGAAGTTCTAGTCCAGAACAAGGGGATTTGAGGAGTTATTGGATTGTAGATGTGGTCGGGCTCGATCGCATTATGACACAATATTTAAACCCGGGCGTGCCGGATTTTGCACAAGGACGATTTCGCAACCCAACCGAGTCTGCTTTGCCCAAAAACCTCAAAATAGCTGTCCAAAACGCTTCTAGCAAACCGACAACCGCAAAAAACGTTGCTGAATTTCTCACAAAAAACGGCTTTTTTAATGTATCTGTAGTGCAGGATTCGCCCGAGAAGCAGCGTCACAGTCAAATTATTGTTCAGCAAGGCGATTTAGAGGCAGCCAATCTACTGCAAAAAGAGTTAGGCGGCGGTAAAATTGAAGCATCTTCTACCGGTGAAATCAATTCTGACTTGACACTTCGCGTTGGTGAAGATTGGGTAAAACGATTTTAATTAGTTATTAGTTATTAGTCAGTTGTTAGTTGTTAGTTGTCAACAGTCAACAGTCAACAGTCAACAATGCCCAATGCCCCATTCCCAATGCCCCATTCCCAATGCCCCATTCCCCATTCCCATCATCATGAAAAGTGTCTTCCAAATTTTCCTGAGCCTGTTTGTAAGTTTAGTGTTGGCTTTGGGGTGGGTGCTGCTGAGTGCTACTCCTGCATTTGCCTTGCCGAAAACAAATATTAATTACACAAATATTAATTTGTCCGATCGCGATTTTTCCAACTCGGATTTAGCGGGGGGAACATTTGTGGCTGCGGAAATGCGGGGAACAAATTTTCAAGGTGCGGATTTAACTAATGCGATTTTGACTAAGGGAGTTTTGCTGAATGCCAACTTGTCAGGTGCCAACCTCTCCGGTGCTTTGGTAGATAGAGTTACATTCGACGGCGCTAATTTGACAAATGCTAATTTTTCCGAGGCAATCATGACTCGAACTCGGTTTTTTGATGCTGCAATTTCCGGCGCTGATTTTACTGACGCGATTATCGACGCTTATCAAGTGAGTATCCTGTGCGAGAAAGCAGATGGTGTCAATCCCGTGACGGGAGTTTCTACCCGAGAAAGTTTGGGATGTCCGTAGAAATTCACACTTAAAGAAAATCCCTGGCTAATTATTTGATTAGATGCACCTGTAGCGAGGTAAAATACACAGATTAAAGCCCCTCTCCTGCAAGGCGAGGGGTTTGAGGAAATTTCCAAGTATCGGCTCTATCGAGCGCTACAAATGCCTGTGCTGGCACTACCAACTACCAAATCGGAATTCAAAAGCAAATCTAAATCGGTGTCGGGATTAACAGCATACAAATCGACTTTATCTCTACCCAAAAACACCCCGATCAAAGTCCCGATTCCCGCACCGCCGAGCACCTCTTCAGTCGCGATCGCCCGATCGCCCGTAACGCCTGCGATGGCCGCCGCTGCTGCTGCACCCAACGCCGTATTCTTAACCAGATTACCAACATTAACGCCCTTGGTAACAGTTTCTTTCCTAGTAACCACTTGCGAAGTGGCATTGAGAGGCACTCTACTGCCGTTGATTATACTTAATTCTTGAGCCACAAATTGAACGCCCGAAGCAGTCGATCGCAATTCGCCACTAATTTTCGAGCCTTCAGGTATCAGCACTTGGCCATTATCCCCTGTGATATCCGCAGCTACAGTCAGCGTAATCGGAGACTTGTCATTGGGGCCGAGCAAAATCTTGCCTTTTGTGTACTCAATGGGGATAGTCACCCCCCTGGGAATTTGCACAGCAACAGATTGGCTAACATCAATCTTAGCAATGTAAGGAGAATTAATTGCTCTTGCTTGATTGGTACTCACTAATGTTTGATAGATAAAAGCAGCTACTTCAGCTCGCGTTGCTGACTTGTTCGGTTTGAGAGATTTAGGACTGGGATAGCTGACAACCAACTGTTTTTCAGTAGCAGCAGCAACGCTTTTAACAGCATAACTTTGAATCTCACCCGCATCATTATAGTAGCTGAGAACATCTTGAAAATCGCACTTAGGCTCATAGCCCATGCCGTTATTTAAAGCGACTACAACTTGAACGCGAGGAATCTGCTGTGTCGGCCTGAAAACATTGCCGGGATAGCCAGACATCCATCCCATTTCGTAAGCTTCTGCGATCGCCCCGCTTGCCCAAAAATTAGACGGAACATCGGCAAACCTTACAGCAGCGCGGGTTTTTGCCTTTTTCACAGAACGCACCATTGCCGCAAATTCAGCCCGCGTTACCGGTGCATCCGGGCGAAAACTGCCATCGGGAAATCCTTTGATAATTCCTCTTTCTGACAAATCTTGAATAAAATCTTTTGCCCAGTAGTTATTATTAACATCCGAAAAAGCTGTCTGAGCAAAAGAAGGCGCGGGAGCTAGCATCGGCGCTGCGGTTCCGGCAACTGTTCCCAGTGTTAATAAAACAGATGTACCGGATTTAATGCGATGTAATACAGACATTTTTTAATTCTCCAATTTACAGTTAGCAAGTGAGTGAACTATTTGTTCTCCGTTATTTAATCATTATTCAACACTACGATTTGTGTTGTAAGGAAGATACGGCATTTAAAAAAAATATTTATTCTAATTAATCGATGTTAAAATACTTAAAACAGTTAAATTCCTTATCTTCCTTATCTCCCTTAAATAAGCCAAGATAAAAAAACAGAACACCCAGATCCCCGACTTCTTTAAGAAGTCGGGTAGGTAACAGCGATCGCGTTTTACCTTGTGGTCTACTTTTTCTGCTGGAGGCAAAGGCGGTGATTGTAAGGGACGCGACGGCGCTGGTAATATGGAAACAAAACTTAAAAAAATCTTAAGGTGTGGCGACTGCCTCTTTCCCTGTCTTTGATTGGGAATGCTGATTTAATAATATACTTATTAAGCTTCAATTCTAAGTTTGTTAAATATGGAAGATTACCAAGCAGCTTTTATAGAACGCCACTTTGATACCAAAACACTAGATCAATCGGGAAGGAAAGTGGCGGCTATGCACTTCGGTGGTGTAACCATCGAGTGTCAACTAAAAGCAATTATTTGTAACACTATACCCGGTGGTGCAAGTCAGACCTTGAGGACACATAGTTGCAAAGAACTTCTGAAAAAACACCCTAAACTAAACTCTAGAGCTACACCTAAAGTGCGAGAATGGCTGTGTGAAGTTGAAAATCCAAATAGCCAACTTTTCATAAATATGCGCTATTGTGGTATTGAGCCTAATGATGCAAGTTACAAACGCTGGTTATACGCATATAAGTGTCTCACAGGGTGGTTACAGACGGAAGCTACTAAACTTTAAGGAGGTTGGAAATGCAGGAAAACTGGCAATTTTTGCTAAAGCAGCATATTACAAACCAATATGTGAAGAATCCGCCAGAGTGGGTTGACGTTAATATTTCTACATCTGGCTTGTTGAATCTGACAATTATCAGCGATTGCTTTGTCGGTTTATCCATGCCCCAGCGCAAGGAGCAAATCTCAATTTTACTTAAATCTCAGGTGCCTCATTTATCTCCTGGCTTTCTCTCCCTATATACACTTCAAGAAGCCGAATCACTTAATCTTTCACAGCCACAGGTTTTTAATGCAGCCTCAGTAAACACTTGGCAAGATTTAGCTATACAAGCAGCCAACCCGCAAAATCCACCTCAACTACCCCAGCGCGAACTCCGTGTACCCAGAACAATAACATTTTATTCTTTTAAAGGAGGAGTAGGTCGAACTACTGCATTAACCCATGTTGCCTCAATTTTAGCAATGCGGGGTCTTAAAGTTGTAGCTGTTGATTTAGATTTAGAAGCACCTGGCTTAAGTACAGCATTTAACCTCAAACCACAACCAAAGTATGGAATTGTGGACTATTTTTATGAGCGTTCCTACTTACCAGAGGGAGTAGAACCAAGTATTTCAATTGCAGAAATATTGGGTGAAGTGAGAGTCCCTAATGCCACTGGAAGATTATTTGTTGTTCCTGCTGGTTGTCTCACCCTTGATTATATATCTAAAGTTGACGATCTCCATGCTACAACTGTTATTGATGGAAATCAAAGTCTTTGGTCTGTTTTTAAAACAGAAATTAACGAACAATTAAAGCCCGATATTCTCTTAGTTGATTCAAGAACTGGAATTAACCAATGGGGAGCTTTATCATTAATTCAAGCTGCTGATGAAGCAATTATTTTTCTTTTTCCTAATGAACAGAATAAGCAGGGAATAGAAGTTCTTTTACAATCACTTCAAAGTCTCACTGATCTCTCAATTAATTTTGTTTTTTCTCCGGTTCCTGATATTACGGAATTTGGCTTGTCAAAAGTAAATGAGATTTGGGAATCCTTGCGAAAAAAAATAAAAATAGCAACAAATGAAAATTATGAAGCAGATGAAGATGAGTCAGATTTAGACAACGCTCAAACTCTAATAGAAGAATTTTTAGTAGTTCCTTACATTGTACCTATTGCTTTAGCGGACAGCTATCCTGTGCAAGGATCACAAGATTACTACACAAAAATTGCTAACTTGATTGATGAAAAAACTGATGAACTGAAACGTAGCACTCTTTTAAATACCATAGAGCAGCGACGATGGAAGATTATTGAAAGTCTGAAATTTCCTGAAGTAAATGCTGCCAATCAGAGCCAAGATTTGAGCTTATTATTTCAGAAGACTACTGATTTTGAAAGATTTTTAGATGATACAACCTGCCTAATTAGAGGAAGAAAAGGAACAGGTAAAACTGCGCTCTATTGGCTTTTTCTAAAGCACAAAAATGTTGCTCAAAAATTAGCACGTGGGCGATTGGATAATACTGTATTTTTGTCAGCACATGGTACATTTCAGGAAAGTCGCCCATCCCGTGATGAATTTCAAATCATCCATCAAACTTTGCAGAAAAAGAGTGGCACATGGGAAGCTTTTTGGAGAGCTTATTTACTGCTTAGATGCTATCAGGAAAATTTAGTGAAATTTCCTAGACTTGCCAAATATAGAGAATTGAAAAAAACCCTTAATTTCTTACCTCAAGAAATATGGCAGTCTGAGAATACTCACGCTTTGTTAGAATTATCTACTAACCCTCAACTAAGGCTCATAGTCAAAGATGCCGTCAACATTCTTCTTAATGAACAATACAGAGAGAATTCTAAAAAAATATGGTTTCTTTACGATGATTTAGATGAAGATTTTCCGGACGCAGGAGAAGTAAGACAGCAAGCACTAACTGGATTATTTCAATTAGTTCAGTCTTGTGATGCTAACAGATTAACAGAAATTAGATTTAAAATTTTCTTGAGAGAAGATATCTGGAATCGTTTGATTTTTGATAACAAAAGTCATTTAACTGGACGGGATATTCTTTTGCAATGGAATAGAATTGACTTTTTACGGTTAGCACTTCGTCAAGCAATACAATCTAAAGATTTCAAGAATTTGGTTGATAAATTTTCTCCTGTGGCTGTTGAAAGTATCGATCAAGCTAGCGAAAATGCGATTGATAAAGCCTTAGAAATACTTTGGGGAAGTCGTCGCAGGAGAGGGGAAAAAGCTAAATATGTATCCAGATGGGTCTATGAAAGATTAACAGACTCAAGTAGTACTACTTTTCCTCGAAGTTTAAGCATATTACTAGAAGGAGCAAAAGAGCATGAATTAAGCTATGAAGAGAAATTATCAATTCAATCACCCACTGACCGTTTATTGCGAAGTAAATCTTTAGAAATCGGCTTGAAGAAAGCATCAGAAAAACGGTGTGAAGAAATTAAAGAAGAATATCCTGATTTGACTAAGTTTTTGGATAACCTTAAGGGAAAGTCAGCCTTTTTATCAAAAGAACAATTGCAAGAAATATGGCAGGAGTCAGGCTCTAATATTTTAGCAAATTTGGATTTTGAACAATTTGTCTCGTTTTTGGGCAAAATAGGCATTATTGAGTGGCGAGAAAAAGAACAACGCTATAAATTCGCTGATATATATGTGCATGGTTTTGAGATGGATCGCAGAGGCACATTATAGAAATGTATCAAATAATGCAGGAGTCAAAAATATAGAAATTATACTTGAACTTTATTAAGTCATGATTAAGTGCAACTTCATAGAGAACAATAGTCCGGACAGTTTTTAGTTCGTAGTCTGGAACCCTAGATTTTCCGTTGGTAGCTCGATTGCCTTGGAGCTTTGAAACCCTTATTCTACGGTTGGCTATCAAAAACTGTCCGAAGTATGGAGAGAAATGGTATGACTAATGACTGCTCACCAATGACTACTGACTACTGACTAATGACTAATACTTGCGATCGGCTCCCAACTGGTCACATCTTCAAATAAAGATTGATAGCCCGCTGCATTGGGATGAAGCCCGTCTGCAATCAGGCGCGATCGCCACCAATCACTGCCCCGATTTATCCATTTATCAAAAATATCTAAATAGGGAATTCCCCGCAACTCACAAGCTAATTTTGTTGCTTCCTTATACCGATATTGGTCAGCATGACTGTAATACAAACAATCTTGAAAAGGCATTTTACTTTCATCCACCGGCACCATCCCGACAAATATCACCGGACAAAGTTGTTGGGACAGGTTTAACAAATTATCCAAAACAGTTTTAAAATGTTCAAAATCAGTGTAGCTGCGCCCGGTAGGCGACTGCACTCTCGCCGAATCGTTGAGACCTACGGAAAGAATAATCGCATCCGGGACGCGGTTTCTGAGTTCGCCCCGCTGGCGAAACTCGTTTTCGAGTCGCTGGGCGACTTGATAGGTGCGATCGCCCCGAACACCCAAATTGTATAAAACGTGGCCTGCACTCTCCGGTAACATCCACTGGCGCCGCAATCTTTCCACCCAACCCCCGCCTACACCGTCGCCGAAACCGTAGATTAAGCTGTCGCCGAAAGCAACCAATTTGAGGGGATGAGAATTTCCCCGATGCAAGTGACCAAAGGAATAGGCTGTTGCTACCTGCATAAGCAATGATACTCAGTTAATAAATTATGAATCTTGACATACTAGACTAGAATGTAACATTACATAAAGTAGGGAGTCTCATGGTTAAGCGTCCAACTTTCGATTCAACTCAGCTAACCCGTCGGGCGGAAGAGTTGATTAACGGTGCATCCAACCGCTATCGGATTACGGTGCAGGTGGCGAACCGCGCAAAACGCCGTCGCTATGAAGATTTTGACAATATGGACGACCATCAAATGAAACCTGTAATGCGGGCGATATTTGAGATGTCGGACGAACTGAGTCAGCCGGAAATTATCGGACTCCCCTAGACTTCGGGAGTTTTGGGTTTTGAGTGGTGAATTGCGAGCAATTTTTTTAAACTCCACACTCAAAACTTTCTCAAACTAGACTGGCGGGCCAGGGCGAGAAACCCGGTTTCTTCTTAGCTGTCTCGTTGACAAACTTCTGATTTGCCTAAACCGGGTTTCTTTTCCTAAGTCCTCAAATTAGAAACTAGGACATCTGCTTGGGGGTAAGTTTATGAAATTATTCTATTTTTGAAATTATTGTCAAAACCGTGAATAGATTAAAGCAGGGCTTAAGTTTTCTGTTCGTTACTTTGAGTGTAGCGATTTTCACGCTTTTGAGTTGGGTATTGGAATCCGGGGAACTGAGTATGTCGGCTTTGGAACCTTCGCTGCTGCGGAGTTCTGAGTCTGCCTCAGTGCAGCGGGTGGCTCAAGAATCTGCGCCGTCGCAAGTCAGGGTGCAAGATGCGTGGAAATTGGTGTACGAAAAATTGCCGGATTTCCCGATCGAAAATAACTACATTTCTCAAGAAACTGGAAAAGTCGATCCTACCAATACTTTAGTCGGGCGGTTGATTCGATATCACGTATTTGTCAAAGGAAGGCCGCCCAATTACCGCTTTGATTGGAAGTTGAGTTTAGCTGACTATTTGGGGGCGACTCCCGATTATTTGGTAGAAAGCGTATATCCGGGAAAGGACGTTTTGCGCTCAAATCCAATGGAACAGGATCGTGCGGCTATTCAAAGGTTAAATAGAGCACAGCGCGATGCTTTGGTTCAAGCTTTGGTTGATGTTTTTACGGAGAATTCCGGGGGTGGGCGCACACAGGCGGGGGAAAAACCACAAGGGCGATCGAATTCGCCGGAGATACCGCAGCCGCAGCCGGGAGATGCGAAGTTACTGGCACCTTAATACTCATGGATACAGAAACCGAGTTTTTTACGGAAATATTGCTGTTGAGCCTTTAACACAGGTAAAAAACCCGTTTTCTTTCGTATTGATGGGTAAGCCCTACTAATGTAAAATCCAAAATCTAAAATCTAAAATCCCTTAATGGTGGAACGTGTAATTAAAACCGGTGTTGGGTGGCGTTTGGGATGGAACCCGGAGGCGGAGGAGTTTAAGGGTTTGGTGGCTGGCGACGGTTGGGCGATCGAACTCACAGACGCTGAGTTAAACGATTTTTGCCGATTGTTGGGGGAATTAGCAGGCACCATGAGTCAAATAGCCTCTGAGTTAATGGACGAGGAAAAAATCGCCATTGAAGCCGAAAGCGACTTGCTGTGGGTGCAGGTCGAAGGCTATCCCGAAGCTTACAGCGTGCAATTGATCTTGAATGCTGGCAGGAGGTGCGAGGGTTTTTGGCCCACGGCGGCGGTTCCGACTTTGGTGCAGGCCGCAAAAGTTTTAAAAGTTTTTTGACTTTTTCGGGAATTCTATGCTAAGCTATTAAAGCTGTCGGGGCGTAGCGCAGCTTGGTAGCGCACTACTTTGGGGTAGTAGGGGTCGTGGGTTCAAATCCCGCCGCTCCGATAGATGGAATCCTTATACACTAAGGATTCCATTATTTTTGGTAAATAAATCGTTCCTTACCCATTCTCAATAAGGGGTGACAGAATATGTCATACTCTGACAAAAAGTGGGATAAAATTGGGATATGCCAAAATGCTCTGTGAAGGTCAAGATTTTTAAGGATCGGCTTCGTTTAGTTTAGTCATGGCAAGGAAAACGATTTTGGTTGTACATCGGTCTGCCGGATACGATCGCCAACCGTAAAGCTGCTTCGATGCAAGCCAGCCAAATTGAACTCGACAGGGCTACATCTGAGACATTTCATAAGCGAAAAATTAAGGCAGATTGAATAAGTAAATTATAACAAATATTCCTGACTATGCAGGACTACCTACACAATGGAAGACTGTAATGGATATAAGGAAATCCGATTTAAAGGAAACAAAGTAAAATTTGCCGAAAACATTATACCTACCCTTGATGCTTCGTTCTTTGAGGTTTTCCCCCCGATCTTTGACTTTATTCAAGCACATTGTTAAGCATCTGTCGCTTCTGACGCAGACATATAAGTAAATTGGGCGTTACTGAGCGGGGGCGTGATTCTGCAAAATTCCCAATGAGTTTTCATAGCTTTCAGCTATCGGGTTCCTATCTTGAGTCAGCAACGCTATAGATATTTACTTTGAGCCATATTCACAAAATTAAACTATGCGATCGCCTGCTGTCGCAAAACTACTAAGATTGTCACGTAAACGTTGATGAATGCGATCGCTCCAAAACGGCACAACAGGCAAACCTTGATTAATCGTTTCCAACGCCAAACCACTCTCAAAACTTACCAAACATCGTCACTTTAAATCCAATAACAGCATAAACCGTTTCATCTGCCCTTCTAACACAGACGGCTGAAACAGCCACAACTCAGTAGCTTTAAGATTTTCCAGTATTTCCTGACATACTTTAAAACTCAAACCCATAGACAGCATAATATTCCATCACAGTCAGCGCCAACAAGTCCGTTGGCGAATAATAGACATTTCGACCTCACACCGAATCATCCACCCACCCGCAACGGACGCAATCCCAATGCACCGGGTGTTTCGTACTTGGAATAAGTCATTTCACATTGAGGACATCGATCGGTAAACAGTGGATGGGTATCCAGCAGCTTCAATTGTTCTTCTCGCGTCCACCGCTGCCTCGGTTGCAGGATGAGTTCGCCGTTGTAGTAGCTCGCACCTTCTGGTTCCCACAGTTCATCCGATGCGGCGTCGGGGTCTTCTCGAAAGTCGGAGCAAGTATCGGCGTTGGGGCCTGCGGGATGGACTGCACAGACGAGGTGTGGATTGTGCGCGTAGAGGAGACAGCACTCGCATTCGGGGAGTTTGGGCAATGGGCGCGTTGAGGTTATGGTTTGGGTTTTTGGTTCGGTTTTAGTTGCCCTCAGAAACGACAAGGGCGACGATCGAGAAGCGCAGAACGATCGAGCGATCGCGGAATAATAATTGCGGTCTTCGAGATCTCACAGCACCTCTCCTCTGATTGTTTGCAGCCTAGGTTCCCAGCATCCCGTACCTGCAACGCGAAAAAATACAAATGCTTCAAATTAACGAACGATTTGAGCGTGTTGTAGTAGGCAGTTCTAAAACTTCCCTCTATCTACAGGAGTAAGTTGAAGGAGAGTATGCGATCGCTTGCATCAGATTTCAAACTGTGAATCTCGCAGTCACACTTCAGTCTCCAAGCATTGGTCGTACCTGCAATTCTCGTGAAGTTCCAATTAGAACCTCCAACGATTAGCCTTTATTTGATTGCAACCTGTAGCTTATGTCGCATACATAGCGGTCTAAAGGTCGGGTTCAGCGGCGGCAGAGAACTTGAAACGAAGCAGAAAGCGTTTCGGTCTATCCGCTGCATTTGAACCCACATTCTGCCCTTTGAACTGGCACAGTCGAGAATTTTTGATTTTTGCTTCTACCTTCGACGACAAGACTCAATACTAAAGTCTTCTTCTAGCAAATCTGACCTTGCTTAGCAGCAGTAGAGTGACCAATAGGGTTACTGCCAACCCACCTTTCATCCACTGGTTCCGATGCCAATTGATAACGGCTGTCCGAGGAGAGTCGAATAGAAGGAGAATGGTTATCTAAACTGGCATGAATGGTAAACATACCAAAAATCAGAACATCTCCAGCCTCGAATTCGGAACTCAACCAACGTCCTCCGTATTTACAGCGCAAAGAAACCGGGTTTTTGGATAAGGCTCCATCCCACGATTTTTGATTGGAGGCATACAAAGAAGCCGTTTTTCTGTTGGCACAATAGCGATCGACATCTTTACATCCATAGCTATTTTTAATAGTCTCTAGATGATGAGAATTTTCCAAAATCATTAACCCGCCTGATTCCCAAGGAATATCGCCTAAGGGAGTCCAAGCCGTGTAAAGCTTGTCAGTTCCCCGTCCCATATACACAATGTCACAATGAGCGTAAGTTCCTTTTCCTGGGGCGACGGCTCTAAGCCAGGTGTAATCGTAATGCCGGACTTGACCGCCTAAAAACATTCCAAAAAATTCCATCATCCGTCCCGAATAAAGCAGTGTTTTCAGTGTTGAACTCCTGCTTGCTAAATCTGGACGGAAATTCATGCTTAATCCCGGTTTAGCGATGCAATCTAGAACAGGGCTTGAGAGTTCCAAGCTTCCCTCAGCAGCTAAACAAGCTGCAATTTCCTGACGAGCTTGCCAAACCTCTTGAGAGTTAAGAAAGGCTTTTAAGTATAAGTAACCGTCTTGTTGCATCCTCCGTCGCAATTGCTCTGGCTGTGCGAGTACATCGGAGGAATTCCTTAGATAACCAAAAGCCTCCTCACTGCAATCTAGTTCATAACCTAGGGAACTTAGCGCTGTTTTTGCTTGTCTAATTAGCATCGTGGCTACCCGTTTAAGCCGGGACAGTAGAAACTTCAGTATTCAACAGATGTGCAGGATAATACCTTTACCTTCGGTGGATTATCCGTCGTATCTGCTGGATAACACCCTAATTTTAAGGGATTAAACAGAAACTTTGCAGGTTAAGTCCGGGTTATTGGGTGTTATCTGTCACTTTTGCTGAATATTATCTCCTATATCGATCTTATCCAGCATTAACCTAATGTCACATCTCGTAAGAAAGACTCTCTCATTTTCAAAAAAGTTAGAAAACCATATTGGTGCTATTTGGTATTTTGTCCATCATTACAACTCGACTTTGAGGCAATAAATATTCAATCACTACATATTTACTACTACCCCGATACCATTGGCACATCTTACAACGTGACTAATATCCGGTTCATGTTTCTAAACAGCTTTGGCATCAGGGCCTAAACCTGAGAGCGGTGTTTCAAGACAAGTTGAAACGCCGCTCTCATTTTTGTCTCTAGCTTCTACCGGCATTTAGGATTGCCGCAGTTTAACGTAGCCTCGAACTCCGATCGCGGATAATCGGTTGAAGTTACGCCTAGAAACTCCTGGCAGAGGTTTTCGCTAAGACTGTGCGAAGGTCATAGCGATCGAGGTTCATCACCTTGTCCCACGCCGCCACAAAGTCATTGACAAACTTCTGCTGCGAGTCCACACATCCGTAGACTTCTGCCAAGGCTCGGAGCTGAGAGTTTGAGCCGAAGATGAGGTCAACACGGGTAGCAGTCCACTTAAGTTCGCCGGTTTTGCGATCGCTCCCCTCGAACTCATACTCATCTTCAGAGGTCGCCTTCCACGTCGTACCCAGGTCGAGCAGGTTCACGAAGAAGTCATTGGTCAACGTCTCTGGTTGATGGGTGAAGACGCCGTGTTTAGACCCTCCAAAGTTTGTACCCAGGACGCGCAACCCGCCCAGGAGAACCGTCATCTGAGGAGCTGACAGGGACAGCAACTGCGCCCGATCGACCAGTAGCTCTTCGAGGGATTCGCTGTGTTTGCCGCCTTTGTAGTTGCGGAACCCGTCCGCAGTCGGCTCAAGCACGGCGAAGGACTCGACATCCGTTTTCTCTTGCAGTGCATCCGTGCGTCCCGGCTTGAAGGGAACCGTCACGTCATGATCGGCATTTTTCGCCGCTTGCTCAATGCCCGCGCATCCGCCCAGAACGATCAAATCAGCGATCGAAACCCGCTTTCCGCCCGACTGCGAGTTGTTAAACTCCTGTTGAATTCCCTCCAGGGTTTGCAGCACTGTTGCCAACTGCTCTGGCTGGTTGACTTCCCAATCTTTCTGCGGCGCGAGACGAATGCGCCCCCCGTTCGCTCCACCGCGCATATCGGAGCAGCGGAACGTTGACGCCGACGCCCACGCAGTCGAAACGAGTTGGGAGACAGACAGTCCCGAAGCAAGAATCTTGCCCTTGAGGGCAGCGATGTCCTGCTCATCAATCAATTCATGATCGACTGCGGGAATGGGATCTTGCCACAAGAACTCTTCCTGGGGAACCTCTGGGCCGAGATAGCGCGATCGCGGTCCCATATCGCGGTGCGTCAGCTTGAACCACGCCTTGGCGAACTGAAGAGCGAACTCATCCGGGTTATCGTGGTAACGCTTCGCAATCGGGTTGTAGATGGGGTCCATCTTCATCGCCATGTCCGCCGTGGTCATCATGGGGGCGTGCCGTTTCGACGGATCGTGCGCGTCGGGTACCGTACCCGCACCAGCGTCGCCCTTGGGCTTCCATTGCCACGCGCCAGCGGGGCTTTTCGTCAACTCCCAGTCATATTTGAACAGGGTTTCGAGATAGCTGTTGTCCCACTGCGTCGGAGTGGGAGTCCATGCGCCTTCGATACCGCTGGTGATCGCATCGACCCCGACACCCGTGTTGAAGGCGTTCTTCCAGCCGAGGCCCTGATCGATGATGGTGGCCCCCCCAGGATCGGCACCTACGTGCGTCGCCTCGCCCGCACCGTGACATTTGCCGAACGTGTGCCCACCGGCGGTGAGCGCGACTGTCTCCTCGTCGTTCATCGCCATCCGACCAAAGGTTTCGCGAATATCGCGCCCTGAGCCGACCGGATCGGGCTCGCCGTCTGGCCCTTCTGGGTTCACGTAGATCAGTCCCATCTGAACGGCAGCGAGAGGATTCAGGAGCACCCGATCTTCTTCGTAACGCTCATTGCCGAGCCAGGCTTTCTCAGAACCCCAGTAGATGTCTTCCTCTGGCTGCCAGACATCCACGCGCCCACCCGCAAAACCCAACGTCTTGAAACCCATCGACTCAAGCGCGCAGTTGCCGGCGAAGATCATGAGGTCGGCCCACGAGATTTTCTTGCCGTATTTCTGCTTGATTGGCCAAAGCAACATACGCGCCTTGTCGAGGTTGGCATTGTCTGGCCAACTGTTGAGCGGCTCAAACCGCTGGCTACCCGAACCCGCGCCGCCGCGACCGTCGCCAATACGATATGTGCCGGCGCTGTGCCAAGCCATCCGGATGAAGAGCGGCCCATAATGGCCGTAGTCGGCTGGCCACCAGTCCTGGGAGGTGGTCATCAGCTCGTAGATATCTGCCCTCAAGGCAGCTAAGTCAAGACTCTTGAACTCCTCAGCATAGTTGAACGCCTCACCCATAGGATTGGCCTGGGGGGTGTGCTGGTGGAGGATGCTCAGATTCAAATAATGCGGCCACCAGTCTCGGTGCGATGGCCTATGACGAGGCTGAGATTTCTGACCGCCTCCCGTAAAGGGGCATCCATTTCCGTTGCTCATAGTATTTTCCTATCGAGGTGTGTGGGTAGGTTTTTTGATGTACTGCGGGTATTGCCAACAAATAGCATTATGGTAATTACTGGGATAATCGATGAGCAAATAATCTAAGAGAAATATAATTAACGTTATGATTTGAAACAATAGATTTGTAATTTGAAACAAACGGTTATTATTAATAACCCAAGGGTGAGCCTGTACGCGCTCTGGTTGAGCGCGGTCACTTTCCACAAAGCTCACATGATGCTGAGACACCCGCGACGGTGTAACGAGTAGGGTTAATTTATCCAAAATTTTTTTGTGGTTAGTAGTTGAGAGTGATGTACGCAGAGAATCTGACCTGCGTCGTTTGGAAAAGAACCTGAAAAAGGCTCGCACAGAAAAGGAAACGAATCGTCAAGCGGTTGGAAAACATTACCCGGTGCTTCGATCGCACCTTAAGCTCCTTCATGTTGGCGGTATGCACATCTGACGATCCAGTTCCTCCGGGTGGGCTTGGTGTTGGACGAGTTAAACGTCTGTTTCTTTCTTAACGAAGCCCGGTTTGTCCAGGTGACTCACGACAAGCATCCCTATTGGATGGAAGTAATTCCTCACGAAGCATTATCTCCAGTACCGCCATCACAGTTATCGGTAGATGATGGTGAAGACGATTTGGACATCCCATTCTAGTTGACTTGGACAAAACTTTGGCAGGTTCTCAGTAACTCTTTCCTCGTAATGGATTACACTCAACTTGAGCAACTACTCACCGCTTCGCGCGTGGCTTGAGGCAGATCGAGTAACTTATGTAATGGTGCGTCTAGCAACTGGGTGGAAGAAACCAAGACGTAATCCTATACAATTTCATCAATCCAGCTTTGAATCTTGCTAATCAGCTTTAGTGGGTCAGGTTGAATATCCTTGGTTGTTCAAGCGGATTTTGTTCGTGCAGCCGTGATTTTAATTGTCCGAGTCAAGGACAGCACGGAGCCTTGCCAGATGCTCAGCAATGACAACAGTATTATTATGCTCAGTACCTAACCGTTGTACACAAATCTCTAGAGCTTGCCCTAACAGGGATTCGGCTTCACTGTAGCGTCCTTGAGCCTGGTAGAGCAATACCAAATTATTCAGGCAAATTGCCGTATGAGGATGAGCGTTACCAAACAGGCGTTGCAACAGTTCTATGGCTTGACAATAAAGGGGTTCAGCTTCGCTATAGCGTTTCTGTTGACGGTAGATTTCTGCTAGATTATTCAAGCTTACTATGATATCTGGATGGTTATCTCCTAGTAAGCGTTTGCACAGGTTCAAGGCTTGGAGAGCTAAGGATTCAGCTTCACTGTAGCGTCCCTGACGTAGGTAGAAACTTGCAAGATTGTTCAAGCTCAGTGCCACCTGTGGATGGTCGTTACCAAACAGGCTTTGCCGAAGTTCTAGTGCCTGCACAAAGAGGGATTCGGCATCGCTATAGCGTTCCTGATGAAGATAGCAGCCTGCCAAATTATTTAGGCTATCTGCTATAGCCTTTCTCAGAAAGATGAGGTATGATGTAACTGACTTGAACGAAGTGAAAAATATAGAACCCGAAAATG